>JBBITS010000038.1:9950-14619 GCA_037440665.1 Chloroflexota bacterium | reverse complement strand
GCCGATCACTGACACGGTGCCGGCGCCGCTGACCAACGTGCAGATAGTCTCCAGCACTAACGGTGCGCTCGACGGGTGCAGCATCGCCGTCAATACGGTGACGTGCATCACGCCGGTGATCCAGCCCGACCTGACCGGCTTCGACCTGGTGATCAGCGCCGCCATCCCGCCTAGCGCGGGAGGACAGACCAACATCTGCAACACAGCGTCACAGCAGGGCGGCGACTCGGACACCGACTGCATCAACGTGGCTGCGACCAGCAACCTGATCACCCTCTCCCCCGCGTCCGACACCAACCCCGTGGGCGCGCAGCATACGGTTACGGCGACGCTGAGCCCGCCGCAGGCTGGGGTGACGGTCAGCTTCAGCGTCAGTGGCGCCAACGTCGCCGGCGGGACCGCCGTGACCAACGGCAGCGGCGTCGCGACGTTCATGTACACCGGGGTCGCCACGGGGACCGACACCATCACCGCCTCCGCCTCCGGCTACACGCTGCAAGCGCCGGTTACCAAAGTGTGGTCCCCGGTGCCGCACGCCGGCGTCATCTTCCCCGTGGCCGGCGGGAACACGGCGGCCAGGAGCGTCACCCTGAGCCATCCGCAGGGCGTTGTCCGGGCGAGTGGGGGCGACGTCTACCTCAGCGAGGCCAACGGCTGCCGCGTGTGGAAGGTCGCGCCGTCGGGCGCCATCACGCCGGTCGCCGGCACCGGCGTCTGCGGCTACGGCGGGGACGGCGGGCCGGCCACCCAGGCCAAGCTGAACATCCCGGTGGACCTGGCCCTCGACCCGCAGGGGAACCTCTACATCGCCGACCGGTACAACCACCGCGTCCGCAAGGTGGACGGCAGCGGCGTGATCACCACCGTCGCCGGTAACGGCACGGCGGGATCGTGCGCCGACGGCCAGCCGGCAACGGGCGCCTGCCTCGACAACCCCACAGGATTGTGGGTGGACGCCTCGTCCAACGTGTACGTCGCTTCCAATGGAGCGCACCGCGTGGTCCGGGTCGCGGCGGGGACGGGCACGATCACCACGGTGGCCGGCAACGGGACGGCCGGTGCCTGCGCCGACGGCCAGCCGGCGACGGGGCCCTGTCTGACGTACCCCTGGGGCGTTGCTGGGACCGCTGGCGGCGCCCTCTACATCAGCGGAGAGACCCAGGACGGGAGGGTGTTTCGCGTCAGCGGCGGGACCATCAGCACCTACGCTGGCGGTGGGGGCGCCAGTAACTGCGGCGGGGGCGGCAGTCCCACCTCGGCGTCCATCATCTATCCGGGAGACGTCGACGTCGACGGTGCTGGCAACGTGTACGTCGCCAACCCTGGATGGGAATTCAGTAACGATGACTACGTCTGCCGCATCGACGCCAGCGGCACGTCCATGCAGGCGGTAGCGGGGAACGGGACGGCGGGCTTCTGCGGTGACGGCGGGTCGGCGACGTCGGCCTGCCTGTTCGTTCCCGTCGGCGTCGACATCGCCGACAACGGCGTGCTGTACATCGCCGAAGACCACAACCACCGCATCCGTCAGGTGAGCGGCGGCATCATCACCACCTTCGCCGGCGGGGCGAGCCCCGGCAACCTGTGCGGCGACGGCTTCGTCGCCATCACCCAGTCCTGCCTGGCCGCCCCCGGGGACGTGGTGGCCGACGAGCTGGGCAATATCTACATCGCCGACGCCGGCAACCACCGCGTGCGGCGCATCAGCCCCTCGGGCACCATCACCACCATCGCCGGCAAGGACGACCCGGACTCATGCGGCGCCGGCATGGGCGACGGCGGGCTCGCCGCCAACGCCTGCCTGCGTTGGCCGGAGCACCTGGCCCTCGCCAAGACCGCCACCGGGGCCTTCCTCTTCGTCAGCGACCGCACCGACCACCGGGTGCGGGTGATCTCTAATCCGGCGTCAGGGGCGCCCACCATCGACACGTGGGCGGGCAACGGCACGCCGGCCGGAGCCGCCTGCGCCACGGACGCGCCGGCGGGCGGCTCCTGTCTGAACAACCCCCGGGGCATCTCCGTGCAGGAATACCCGGCGGCGAGCGGCAACCTCTACCTCTTCGTCGCCCACGACGCCTCGGGCGGCGTCGTGTCCCGGGTGGCGCTGCCGCTGGTGGGCTCGCGCCTCATCCGGACCGTGCTCGCCGAACCCGGCGTCGACGTCGCCATCAGTCTGGCGGACGGCTCGCTCTACGTAGCGCAGCCGTCGACGAACTCCGTGCGGCGGCGCTCGGCCGTGGCCGGAGCCGACAACGGCCTCGTCGAGGGCGACCCGGCGGAAGCGCTCTCGACGCCGGCGTCGGGCCTGAGCACGCCCTCGGGCGTGCACGTCGACGCCGACAACCACCTGCTGATCGCGGAGGCGGGCTCCCACACGCTCGAGGTGGTGACGCCGGCCACGGGCGGGCCGGTGGCCGTCATCGCCGGCGGCGGCGCGCCCACGCCGGGCTTCTGCGGCGACAACGGGTGGTCGGTGGGGGCCTGCCTGAACACGCCGGTCGAGCTCTTCTACGAAGAAGCCACGGGGAGCCTCTACTTCGTCGACCAGGGCAACGGACGGGTCCGGAAGGTCCCGGCGGACAGCGACGCCGACGGCATCCTGGACGTCGTCGAGGACACCCAGACGGGGACGGACAAGCACAAGACCGACACGGACGACGACGGCTGCGCCGACAGCGAGGAGCTGGGGCCGGCTCCAGGCTCCGGCGGCGACCGCAACCCGTTGAACGGGGCGGATTTCTACGACGTCCCCGCACCCGCCCTGCTGCTCAACCCTTCGGGCGCGCGCGACAAGGGTATAGGCGTGACGACTGACGTGGTCGCCCTACTTTCGTACGCCGGTCTGTCGTCTGGCCATCCGGACTACGACGCCGACTACGACGGCAACGGCGTCGCCGATGGCCTGCAGTACGACCGCAGCCCGAGCACGACGCCGGGCAAGCCCTGGCGCTCCGGGCCTCCCGACGGCGGCATCGGGGTGACGACGGACATCGTTGCCATGCTCGCCCAGGCGGGGCACTCCTGCGCGGCGCCGCCGTAGGAGAGCCACTTTGGCCAGCTACTAGTAGGTTTACAGGCTCTCTATGCCAGCGTTCGGCGCCCCGGCAGCCCTAGATGATGATTGGTTGGAAACCTTCCTTCTTCCACTGCAAAACCAGCACGGGTAACGCCACGAAGAACCCGGCGATTTCGGTTCTCTGTGCCGGGCTCATAGCCTCGGCGCTCCTGTTTGCGCCTGGCGCGTTGCCAAGCACAGTAGGCGAGGCAGTGCAGGCGCCGCCCGGTGAAGCCGGCCGGACCGCAACCGCCGCGGGCCTTGCGCTTTCGTCCCCTCAGCCAGGCATCCTGAGCACCCGCCGCAGCGTTTGCGCCTTGCTGAATCCGGGCGGCAACGACGCCTCCGTTGCCGGCCAGGATGGCGGCTTTTCGGTGACAGTCGACGGAGTGGCGTACTGGGTCTTTGGCGACACGACCCTCAACGGCGGCGGCATCATCCCGAACAGCATCGCCACCTCCACAGACACGGACGGGAGCGACTGTGTGACGCTCACCTACAAACAAGAAGACGGCGTCGCCACGCCGCTACTCCCGGTTAGCGGCGACCCCGGGGAGATGACAGTCTGGCCGATGACGCTGGCTCCCGCTGTCGACGGGCGCATCCATTTCTTCTACGCCTCGGTCGCCGGGACGCCGTTTGCCATACGTTTCATTGGGCTCGCGAGCTTCGACACGGGAACGCTGACGGCGACGCGCCTCGGCGGCGATTGGGGTTCCGCCTTCTGGCCGGCCTCGTACGGCATCAACGGAGTCCATGCCCTGGTCAGCAGCGACTACGTGTACGCGTTCTTGCTCACGGGCGACATCTTCCAGAACGAGGTTCGCCTAGCCCGCGTTCCTCGCTCGGAGATCGAAGTCGTAAGCCGCTACAGCTACTGGGATTCGGACGTTCAGACGTTCACGGATGACTTCTTTGCGTCTGACCCGCTCTTCCTCGAACCCCTCGCGCTGCTGCCTGGACCAGTCTCATGGAACGAGTTCCTCGGCAAGTGGATCATGGTCTACAACGGCGGGCTCGGGGCGTACGTGTCGATTCGCACGGCCGACGAATCGTGGGGGCCCTGGAGCGAGACAAACATCCTGTTCGACTGCCGCTGGCTGTACCTTCAGGGCGCGCTCGGCACTCATTGCTACGCCGCCGCCGAGCACGGCGAGCTGCGCCCACCCGGCGGCGACACGCTTTATATCTCCGTCGCGGGCGAGCGTACCCACCGGCTCCATCTCCACGAGGTGAAGCTGGCCGCGCCCGTCTACCAGTTGGCCAACGCCGACGGGTCGCATGCCTACTGCATGGAATGCCCGGCGTCGGCGGATGCCGCGGACGAGGGTGTCGCTTTCTACGCGGCCGCCTCTCCGGGCCTGGCGCTCGCACCGATTCACCGATGGTCCATGAATGGCGACGTCCAGTACGCGGCCACGTCCCCCGGGGACGGGTTCACCGACGATGGCGTGGTGTTCTATGCCCGTCCCACCCGCGACTTCAGCACTTGGGGCGAACCGGTCTATCGCTGGGATGGTCCGGCGACGGACGGCGGGGCCCCGGCGCGCGTGTACTCGCATTTCGCCCCGGGTCCAGGCTACTCCCGAGGCCCGGTCGCCTTCTACGCGCCCT
>JBBITS010000038.1:7139-9936 GCA_037440665.1 Chloroflexota bacterium | reverse complement strand
ACGCCGACCGAGACGGCGTGACTGACTGCCGCGAGGCCATGAGGGAGTACGCCCCGGACACCGCCGACAGCGATGGCGATGGCTGCGCCGACATGAGGGAGCAGGACCTCGGCACCGACCCCATGAACCCGTGGGACTTCTACTCCGTGCCCGCGCCTGCCCTGCGCCGCAATCCGTCTGGGACGGCGGACAACGGTATAGGCTCCACCACGGACGTGCCTGCGTTACTGGCATACTCCGGGTTTCATGCTGGCCTGCTGGACTACGACCTGGACTATGACAACAACGGAGTGGCGGACGGTTTCCAGTACGACCGCAGCCGCGTCATGACGCCTGGCGGGACCTGGGGCCTGGGTCCGCCCGACGGTGCCATAACGGTAACGACAGAGGTCGTAGAGCTGCTTCGCCGGGTAGGCGATACTTGCGTCGCGCCGCCGTGACACCATAACGGTATCGTAGTCTAGACGCATCGCCCATGTAGTCGAAGGTGTTCCCGTCGATGACCAAGGCCACCGTGCAGGAGTGATACGTGGCGCCGGTGCTACCAGGATGAAGCGCCAGCGGCAGAGGGCTCCAAGCCTCATGAGCCATGTGGCGGGAAATTGATTCATATTGCCCCCTTGATGGAACACATCGGAAAGGCGTACGCTTGCGCCAATTCCTGGTGGGAGCGCCAACATCACACGCCTTCTCTTCGCGACGCTGGGGCTGGCCGTCGCCTTCGCCGTCGGATACGGGAGCGGCGCGAGAGCGTCTGCGTCGCTGGTCTCCTGCGCCGATTTCGATGGCGACGGCGTCGTAACGCAGGGCGACATTGACCTCCAGGCCGCGTCGATTGGAGTGCAGTTCGGAGATCCCGAGTATCTGCTCTTGTACGACCTCGACGCCGACGGGATGGTCATGGACAGCGATGTCGACCTCGCGAGCGCTCAACTCGGAGGAGGCTGTTCGCTCGTCGACGCGCAGGTGATTCAGGCCACGCTCGCCACGCTTCCCTACCGGGACCTCTACGTCGCGCTCGCTGACGGCTACGTCCAGGCGACCCAATCCATTGCGGGCCACGGCATCCACTACTTGAACGCATCCCGCATGAGCGACAACGTCTTCGACCCTGCCCGGCCGGATGGCCTGAACTACAGCGAAGACGGCCGGCTGCTGGCCGTGTTCTACGTCGTCCCGATGTGGGTGCCGGGAAACGAACTCGCGCCGGAAGGCTTCAATGGCTCCGAGGACATGTGGCACTATCACGACGGTCTGTGCCAGTGGCAAACCTACAGCGGGCCGATGGTCGCCGAGAACGTACCTCAGAGCGAGTGCCTGGCGCGCCCCGGGGGGGTCTGGTTTCGCCAGTTTGGCTGGATGCTCCACTTGTGGAACTACCAGCACAACCCGATGGGCCGCTTCGCCATGGAGAACCCCGACCTCGGCGGCGGTGGACACTTGATGGATTCCGACGGCGACGGCTGCCCGGACAGCAAGGAGCAGGGCTCGGACCCTGGCTCCGGCGGCGACCGCAACCCACTGGACGGGTGGGATTTCTACGACGTTCCCGCGCCCGCCCTGCGGCTCAATCCCTTCGGGACACGGGACGGCGGCATCGGTGTCACAACCGACGTCGTCGCGTTGCTGGCGTACTCAGGGCTCGCTGCCGGGCATCCCGATTACGACGGCGACTACGATGCCGACGGTGTGGCCGATGGGCTGCAGTACGACCGCAGCCCGAGCGCGGACTGGTCGCGGCCTTGGCAGTCGGGCCCGCCCGACGGCGGCATCGGCGTGACGACGGACGTTGTCGCGATGCTCGCGCAGGCCGGGCATAGCTGCGCCGCGCCGCCGTAGCGTAGTAGCGTAGGACAGACGTGCAGTACAGGGCGCGCTAGGGCAGCCTTGCGGATGGCTTACGGATCCATCCTGCGGCCAGATGGAGCACCATCTTCACCGAGGAGCCCCCTTCGCTCGATGCTGCCGATCTGGTGTCAAATCCGGTGCGGCGTCATGATCGATTGCTAACCAGTTGCTAACGAGTTCGTTGAAATCGAGCCCTGCCGGGGGTACCAGCGATCCGGCCGCTCGGCCCTGCGAGCCGGACCAAGCGCGTCCGCACTGACGGCCCCCGGTGAGATGCGTCAGACGCCTCGCGGACGCCGCCGCGCGTCACGCCTGTCTTTCGTCCGCGGTGAGTCAACAGAAGAAGGCGGGGCAGCGGGAGGCGCTACGCGACCTGCGCGTGGGCAGCGTGACACGATGCCCCTCGCGTCACGCCCTCGATCACGTTCAGGTAGCGCGCGGCGGTGGCGCTCCAGGCGTACGTTTCGGCCGTGAATCGCGCGAATGCTTGCCCCATCGCCTGGCGCTCCTCGCGCGAGAGCGCCAGGACGTCGGAAACTGCCCCGGCCCAAGCGTCTGTGTCGCCGGCGGGAACCAGCAGCCCGTTCCCCCCGTGCTGGATGGCGTCCGCTATTCCTTCCAGCGCGGAGGCTACCACCGGCAGTCCCGCTGCTGCCGCTTCCAGCGCCACGAGGCCGAAGCCCTCTATGTCGCCCTCGACCGGCACGTTGGGCATTGCGAACAGATCGGCAGAACGATACGCGGCTGCCAGCAATTCGCGCGAGACCTCGCCCAGCATGCGGACGCGATGCCCTACACCGGAAGCCGCAGCGGCCCTCTCTATCGTCTCGCGGTCCGGGCCTTCGCCGACGACCACGTAGATGACGTCGTCGGGAAGCCGCGGCAAGAGGTGCCGGACGAACCACGCGACGCCTTTGCGCCGGATCAGGCGTCCGACCGTCAGGACCGT
>JBBITS010000038.1:0-7126 GCA_037440665.1 Chloroflexota bacterium | reverse complement strand
GCAACGATATGGCTTCCTCGAATGCCCGCTGGCCGGCAGTGCTCGGAGGTGGCAGAGGGTTGATTCCCAGAGGAATGACCGTGATTGGCGTTGCCGGGCCGCAACGCGAGCGCACTTCAGCGGCCGTCGCTGAGCTGATCGGCATGGTCATGTCCAGACTCGCGAGCGCCCGCGGCACGACGGTCTGGTAGAGACGGTTGGGATACGTCACGTCGAGGCCGCAGACCGACGCGGTTACGGGCACGCCCGTCAGCCTCTTCAGAAGCGGGCCCAGCGGGGCCAGTAGTGCGTCGCCGAGATGTATGGCGTCGACCCGCTTATGCCTGACCGCTAGCGTCGTGCGAGTCAGCGCTAGCGGCATGAACAAAGGCAGCGCCTTCTTTCCCTTGCGGTTTGCCAGCAGGGTCAGATCGCACATCGCGCTCAGGTGTTCGCTGAGGTGGAACGCGAAGTTCTCCATGCCGCCGACGGACGGCGGATACGAACGGGCGATGAAGACGAGTCGCGTCCGTGAGGCGACTGCCGCGGCTACAGGGTCGCGAGAATTCATGACGGTTCGAACCCAAGCAGGCTCTCGGCCGATTCCGCGACCACGACGTAGCCGGCTCCCCGGTCCAGGAACGAGAAGCAGGGTTCGACCCGGGCGGCGACGTAGAACAGCCCTGACAACGCGGGGAGAAGGGCCCGGAGCACGCCGGGAACCTCGCCGCCGGAGGCCTGCGTGTCGAGCCGCCGGGAGCGTATCCGCGCGCCTCGGATAGACAGCCAGCCTGTGAGCGGGAATCCCCAGTTGACCAGTTCGCGGACGCGAAAGCCTGCGGACACAAGCCTGGTCGTCAACTCGCTTCTCGTGTACCTGCGACGGTGTCCCGCCAGGTCGTCCCACCGCGTCCAGAGGCGGGGATTCCCTGGCACGGTTAGCACGAGGGAGCCTCCGGGCCTGAGAAGCCGGTGGCAGGTCCGGAGGGCGGCGCAATCATCTTCCAGATGCTCCAGCACTTCGGACAGCACGACGGCGTCGAAGGGCTCCGCGAGGTCCGCATCGACCCGGCCGCCGTCACCACCAAGGACATCGGCTACCATGACGCGCGCATCAGGGTGCGCCCGCAGGAGTTCCCTGGTCTGCGCCACAGCGTCGGGCGCAACGTCGACGGCGACGACACGTCTTGCGTGGCGAGCTGCGATCACAGTGACAAAGCCGCGTCCGCACCCGATATCGAGCAACCGTCCGGGGCGCAGACGCCGCAGCGCGCGGTCGATCAGATACGTCCGGGCCCGGAACGCAGGCCCCAGACTTTGCAGTTCGCTGGGCGCGCCATCCCATTCCAGTGGCGCAAGAGCGCCGGAAGTGAGAACTCGCTCCCCGCTATTCATCATGCCCCCTCACCTGGTTCGCCGTTCCCTCCGGCCAGAACCGGTAAATCCGGATGCCATCGTTGAAGTACACGCGCTGGAAATGGTCAGTATCTGCCAGCACGATGTGACGCAGACCATCGCGCGGCATCCGATCAATGTAGTTTCCCGGCGGGTTTTGCATGACGACGTAGTCGACTCCGTAGCTTTCCAGGATGTCTCGAGCGCGCGCCGGGTCTTTCTCGTAGGCCGCCTCAACGGCCCAGAGGTTTCCAAAGTCGGTCACCCAGGTCACATTCCTCTCGAAGTGGAGGGCGCTGCCATAAGTCCGCGCGCTCAGGAACAGGCTGTCTTCAGGCGTGTTCGCCTTCACCCAGACGCCTGCCGCCTCATAAGCCCTCCCACGATCCGCCGCTGCGCCATCAAAGCTCCACAGGTCGCGGAGGAAGCTTGCGTTTGCAAACGCCGGCGCCAGCACAGCCAGCGCCATCGTCCCCACGAGCCCGCCCACGAGAGGGCGACGGGGGAACGAGGCCTTGAATCCGTTGAACACGACGTAGGCGCCGGTAGCCACCAATGGGTAGAAGGTGAACCTGCTGGCTAACACATATCGGGCATTGCCATGAACGGTGAGGTAAATGGACAGTTCCCCGAGGATGTGCACGACGGCGTACGTGGCCAGAAACGAGTGTCTCCGGTCGTTTCGTGAGACGAGGAAGGCGAAGCCCGCGAGGAACAGAAGATACGGCTCGAACCACAGCAGCTTTGGCAGGTCGTCACTGAGAGGTAGGAGAGTGCGATGGAACCGGTAAAGCCAGTCGAGAGGCGATCCTTCTGGCGTGGAGATGCTGCTGATATAGCCGCTCGCCGCATCGTCGATGGGCAACTCCGGCGGAAGCCACGGCATCGCTACTGATCCGTACCCGATGCTCCCGGTGTCCCACGCGAGATACGCCAGAGCGGGCGCCGCGCTGATCAACCCGACGAGCATCATCAGCCCATATCTCGACGCGGCAATCCCGGCGGCTCGCCACTTCCTCTCGGCGCGCAGCGCCTCCCAGCATCCAGAGATGGTCGCGTGTACGCACACGAACGCGAAGTACGCCAGCGCCGACTGGCGTGACGAGATCGCAAGCCCGAACAGCGCGCCTGCGATGACGGCGTTCTGCCAGCCTCCCTCTGTCCACAGACGGCGATAGAACCAGAGACCGCCAAAGAAGAGCGCCAGGACCATGGGCTCCATGAACACCCAGCTAAGGACGCCGATAGCGGTGCGCGAGAGCAGGGCAACGAGGACTCCGAGGGCGGCGAATCCCCACGGGATCGAAGTCGCCGTAAGGCGGAACACTGTGACGGCCAGGACGGCGCCGAACAGAGGCGAGATAACCAGTACGGCTGACTCACCACCCAACTTGTACAGACCCGCCCCCAGCAGGTGGTAAAGCTGCGTGTACTGATATGGAAGCCAGGCGCGGATGTCGCCACCGACGTCCACGACTGCGGCCAGATGAGGCAGGTGCCGCGGCAACCTCCCGGTTTCTGCGATCACCCGCATGAAGCTCACGTGCATCGCCGAGTCGGACTGGATAGCGACGCGAGTGAGCGCTCGCGCATAGAAAGTGCCGAACACTGCCAGAAACAGGGCAACCGCCATCGGCGCGGCGCCAAGCCGCTCTCGCGTGGTCTGAATCGCGCGAAGGATACCTGCCGAAGGAGCAGGGCCTTGGGCTTCGGTCAAAGAGATCGGCGCAGCTTCCACGTTGTTCCCTTTCCGTGCGGTCATGGCCGCGAATCGCGCGGCCACGAATGCCCCCGCTGAAGCGACTGCCAGCGTCTGCCAGAGCGACGGTCCGCCTCCCCGCCTCACGCCGATCGCTCCTCTGCCAGCGCGGCGCGACCCTTTGCGACGGCAGATTGGCGCGGCGCGGCAGAAACTCCGGCGGGAGCCGTGTTCCGGGACGCGGAACGGTGCCCCGGCGTGCGATCCCATGCCAGCGCGGCTCCCACCAGCAGCGCGTCCGCAACGATCGTCGCCACGCGTAGAAGGACAGCGGCGAGCGCCGCAGACTCCAGGGCAACGCGCGGCGCCAGGAGAGTCGTTAGCGCGCCGTCGCGCACGCCCAGCCCCGCCGGCGCGACGAACAGCACGATACCCAGGACGCCCGACACCGAGAGGGCGCCTATCACCAGCATGGCGTCGTCCCACGCGGTGTCCGCCACCACCGAAAGGAGCGCCATCAGCGCGACTCCGTTCAGAAGCTGGTTCGCCACGGTCAGGGCCGCCGCCACGACCAGCGCTTTCGGCCGCGGGAAGTCCGACTCGGGGAGGGGCTCGCGGCCGGCGATGCGCAGGCCGAATCCGATGGCCCGCCGGAGCGGGACGGGACGCAGCGCCACCAACGCTAGCGCGGGAACCAGGGCGAGCGCGCTGAAGACGCCTCCCCCTGCCCGCACACCGAGCGCCGCCACCATCAGCGCGCCCCCGAGCGCTCCGGCCACGAGAATCTCGACCGCGTGCTGCACAGCGGTCGTCACCACCAACGGCCTTGTCCCATAGCCCAACCTGGTGCCCAGGTACACCTTGCCCGCGAAGAAAGGCAGCTTCCCGGGCACGTACCGGCCGGCCCACGCGTAGACGAAGACGGCGGCGAGCGAAGCCCGCGATCGGCGCGTGCCCGGCGACGCGCTCTCGAGGAGGACGATCCACGCCGCCGCCAGCAGCAACGTGCTGGCCGCCAGCAGCAGCGTGACGCCGGCCAGCGCTGGACTGTGGGCCGCGAGCGTCGCCCCGTCCACCGACGCAAGGGCGGAGAAAAGGCCGCGCGCTGCGAACCAGACAACCGCCGCGACGGCCGTGGCTACGATCGCAACGCGTAGCCAGGAGAGACGGCTCATGTCCAGTGCCCCCAGTCCCTCTGTGTTCGCGTCCCGCCCGGCGCAGCGCCGAGCGGCTCGGCTCAGATTCCCAGACCCCGGCCGGACGGCCTATTCGGGGAATCCCCTACTCTGCGCCGGGCTCTCCCCACTCCGCCTCCATGGCGTCCGCAGCGTCCGCACCACCGCGCTCGCGGCTGACCGCTACACCATCGGCGTCGATGGCTCGCTCAACGTCGGCTACGGACGAACCAGTCTGCTTCGCTAGCGCATCGAGCGTCTCTGCGTTCGTCTGCGCTCGGTACGGCCTCGGCGCGAGACGCGCGCGATCGACCTGAAATACGTAGACGGCGTTGCCCGGCGAGCGCTCGTCCCGATGGACGAGCGTGAACGCGGGGTTGTCCACGAAGTAGTCGAGGTAGGACAGGCTGCTGTAGCCTGCGTCCTCACCCGCCAGCACGAGATAATCGACTCGCCGGTCAGCGATCTCCTGGAGGAGGTCGCGCTCCGAGAGCGCGATGAAGTACGTCTTCACCGGGTAGCGGACGACATACAGCCATGGCTCACCAGGCTCGGGCGCTCGCATCCGGTGCTCCTCCCAGCGGAACATAGTGCTCATAGGCCGCAGGAAGGGCGCTTCGCCTGGCCTCGGCTCCACGCGAACCGTTGGGAGCTGATGCACGGGGTGTCTGCCCTCGTCAAGTACGTACAGGTGCGAGTGGTACAGCCGGCTGGCCATGATGACGGCCCCGGCCGGGACGTTCTCGCCGATCCATGCGGCCGTGTCCCGCGCCAGCGGGTTGTCCCAGTTGTTCTGGCTTACCACCGACAGGTCGCGCTCGCGTTGTTCCGACAGAAGCGCTCCCGTTTGGCCCGCAGCGAAGACCGTGAAGCAGACAGCCCCTAGTGCACCCGCCGGCCACAGCGCGCCACGCTCGTCTGCCCAGCGGAAGATGGCCGCGGCCAAACCCCCAGCCGCCACGTAGCCGACGTAGGTCATGGGAAGCCAGTCGCGAATCTGAAGCCAGCGGTTGGCCACCAGCACCGCAAACGGGAGGTAGAGAACGAGAGCGAGCGCGAGAAGACGACAGGCTCTGTTTCTGGTCGCGGACGCCGGTGCCCACAGGACGGCGGCCAGGACCAGCGGCCAGGGCTGCGTGTTCGGCGCGACGGCCTGCCAGAGATAGCGAGGCACGCTGCGGATGTAATCGTGCGGAAAGGGCCACGCCCCCCGGAACTCCAGATGGTAGAAGATCACCCCGGCGCTCGCGGCCGCGACGCTGATTCCAGCGAAGCGCGCCAGAGCGGCGAGGCGCGACGGAGCGAAACGGGCCGTCGCCATCCAGACGCCGCCCGCGGCCACGCCAGCCGCCGACGCCAACGCCAGCCAGATTGCCAGCCGCGCGTCGACCTCCCCCCAGAAGTACACGCGTCCCGTCACGGCGTAGACCCAGGTCCACCAGCCGCCGAGGGCGGCCCCCGTGACGCCATAGAAGACGGCGAGGCCGGCCGCGGCGTCACGACGACGGTGCTCGGCGGAAAGCAGCACGAAGACGAGAGGCAGCGGCAGCCACTGCACGGCGGACTCTTTGGCAAGGAAGGCTGCCGCAAACGCGACGCTCGCGATTCCCCACCAGAGCGCCGTCCGCGATTCCAGCGCGCGCCAGCAGGCCCACATGAACAGCAGAAGAAAGAGCGTCTCGACGCCATCCAGGAACAACGTCGCGCCCAGCGACCGCAGAAACGCGTTCGCTGACACGAGGAGCGCAGCCACGATTCCCGCGGCCGCTCCGAAGAGCTGCCGCGCAAGAAGGAACGTGGCGCCAACCAGCGCCACCACAGTGAGCTTCGACACCCAGTAGGCGCTATCGGCTTCGCCCGTGGCCTTGATGGGAACCGCCAGCAGCGCCGGGAAGAGCGGCGCCCGGTGGTTGACCAGCTCTCCCGACGCATAGCGCGGCCCCTTGCCGGCCGCGATGTTGTAGCCCTCGGCCAGGTAGAGCGATTCGTCGGACGTCAGCGGCGCGGGCGGCGACGCCAGCGCGGGAGCGAGCAGCGCGGCGACAGCGACGACGGCCGCCGCTGCCAGTACGGCCCGCCGGACGCTGGCTGCGTCGAAGACCAGCGGCCTGGTACGTGCGACGGCAGCCAGGCGCACCGCAGCGCCCTCTCAAGCCGCCCGCGCGACCAGCGCGTCGCGCCGCAGCGGTGCAACCGCTCGCACGTGCTCAGGCGCTGCGGAGTCCGCCCGCAGGCGGTCGTTCAGGAGGTCGGCCGTCTTCAGGAGCCGGAGCGGCACGCCAAGCTCAGCCGCGAAGTCGATGATCGCCTTCATGTCTTTGGGAAGGCACTTGCCGGCGTACCCTCGATAGCCGCCATCGGTGACATCCAGATGCGACAGGCCGATGCGCGGGTCCGCGGCGGCCGCCTCTTTGACGGCGTCGTAGCTGGCGCCGATACGCCGGCACAGGTCGAAGAACTCGTTGGCGAACGCGACCTTGAGCGCTAAGAAGTTATTCGTCATGTACTTTGCGAGTTCCGCCTCGATGGCCGGAACCGCTCGCGCGTAGGGCGCGGGAGGAAGCATGCCGAGAACGCCGCCGGCGCGCGGCCTGCTCTGCGCTGTGAAACCCACAATCTGGCGGTCCGGCGCCACGAAGTCCTCGTAGGCGCTCCGCTCGCGCAGGAACTCCGGGTTGAAGATGAAGCGGTGGCGCGGATAGCGCTCCTGAAGGCCGTCGGTGGTTCCCGGCAGCACCGTAGACTTGATCACCACGGTCTTCTCGCCCGGTATCGCCGCCACGGCCGCCTCGAGAAAGGACGAGTCGTAGCCGCTCTCCGAATACGGGGTCGGCACGCAGATAAACACCGTACCGGCGTCCTTCAGCGCTCCGGGGTC
>JBBITS010000037.1:0-14842 GCA_037440665.1 Chloroflexota bacterium | reverse complement strand
CGACGCAGCTCAAAGGCAGGCGCAACTACCTCTGCCTGCTGCGCTGGCAGACCATGCGGCGCCAGCCATCGCTCACCGCCGACGAGGCGCGGCTGCTTGTGAAGACGCTGTTCTGGTTGCAGCGGACACAGATCGGCGATGTGGCTGAGCTCAACGTGACCGCCGACGAGGACAGCGTGTGGCAGCGCCTCAGCGCCCAAGACGAGGCGTGCCTCACGTCGGCATGCCCGTTCGTTCGTGATGGCCGCTGCTTTCTGGTGCGCGCCCGCAAGCGCGCCGAGGCGGCGCACATCGTCGTCGTCAATCATGCCCTGTTGCTCTCCGACGTGCGCTCGGGTGGCAATCTGCTGCCGCCGGCCGACTATCTTGTCATCGATGAGGCCCATCATCTGGAGGCCGAAGCGACGCGGCAGTTTGGCTTTGATGCGGCAGAAGGCGATCTGGAGCGATTCCTCGGCGCTGCCCACACGCCGGGACCTCGCGGCCGGGACGGAGGCCTGGCAGGAGGCCTGCGCGCTTTCACGGGAGCGGCGGGGGGCGGGAAGCTGGCCGGTACCGCGAACTCGATGGGGGAGGCGGCCGCGCGCGCAAGAGAGCGCGTGAGCTGGCTCTTCGGCCTGCTCGCCGACTTCGTGCGCGAACACGGCCCGGCCGAAAGCGACTACGACCGCACGCTGCTACTCACCCGCGCCATGCGCGTACAGCCCGCCTGGTCGAAGGTGGAAACCATGTGGGAGGAGACCAGCGCCTCGCTGGGTGACGTCGTCGCCTGGCTGGAGGCAGTCCCTGCCGCCCTGGGCGAGGTCGATCTAAGCGGCGAACGGGGAAGAGCGCTGGAGGCCGAGGCCCTGAGCGCGGAGGCGACCGACCTGGCGCTGCGCGGCCGGCGCCTGCAGGAGGGCATCGGCGGCATCCTGCTGAAGGACGACCCCGATGTCATCGCGTGGCTCACCATCTCGCGGCGCGACGGCGGCGTGCAACTGCAGAGCGCACCGTTGCGCGTCGCCACGCTCCTGCGGGATTCTATCTTCGAGCGGAAGACGAGCGTCGTCCTCACCAGCGCGACGCTGAGCACCGAGGGCAACTTCGAGTACGTGAAGGAGCGCCTGGGGCTGGAAGCACCCCGCGAGATGCTTCTGGGATCGCCTTTTGACTACGCGAAATCGACGCTGGTGCTGGTGCCTCGCGAGATGCCGGAACCATCCAGCAACACCTATCAGCAGGCGATTCAGGAGGCCGTCATCCAGCTCTGCTTGGCGAGCCAGGGCCGGGCGTTGGTCCTGTTCACGTCGTACGGGGCGCTCAGAGCGACGTACTACGGCGTGCGCGGCGCCCTGGCCGACGAGGGCATCCTGGTGCTGGGCCACGGCATCGATGGCTCACCGAAGCAGCTCATCGAGCGCCTGCGTGAGAACGAGCGGACGGTCGTCCTGGGAACGGCCAGCTTTTGGGAGGGCGTCGACGTCGTCGGCGAGGCTCTGTGTTTGCTGATAATCGCCCGCCTGCCTTTCAGTGTCCCGACAGACTCCATCTTCGAGGCCCGGTCGGCGTTGTTCGACGACCCGTTCAACCAGTACGCCGTGCCGCAGGCGGTCCTTCGCTTCAAGCAGGGCTTCGGACGCCTCATCCGCCGCAAGACCGACCGCGGCGTCATGGTGGCTCTGGACCGGCGCGTGCTCAGCAAGCGCTACGGCCAGGCGTTTCTCAATTCGCTCCCGGCGTGCCGTGTGCAGGAAATCGCGCGCCGGGACATGCCGGATGCGGTGAGATCGTGGCTCGACCGCGCCTGACGCTGAGGCCTTTCCGGGGAGACGAACTCGCCGGCGTGGCGCTCTGGGCTGAAGGCGCGCTTTCGAAACTTGGTGCCAGCGTTCCGCGCGGTGACAGGCTGTACGCCATCGATGTGGAAGGCGACGAGAAACCCGAGGGCGTCGTCGTCTGCAGTGATCCGCGCCGGGGCGTTGGCAGGATCCTCCTGGTGGCATTGCGCCCCGGCGTGACGCGGCGGGGCTTCGGGCAGGAGGCGGCGCTTCTCGCCGAACGGAAGCTGGCGGCCGGGGGAGCGCGTCGCATCGAGGCGGCGGCTCTCGCGCGGCATGGTATCTCCCTCTACTTCTGGCTGCGGCTGGGCTACCGTCCGCTGCCGCGCGATCCGAAGAGCCCGAAGTGCGACGATCCCGACGTCGTGTGGATGTACCGCGAGATCAGCGACGCCGGCTCGTGAAGATGCGCACGGCGATGTGGCTGCCGAAGAGGAAGAAGAAGAACAGACCGGCGACGTAGACCGCGAAAGCCGCCTCGGCGACCAGCAGCGAAACGGCCACGTACATGACCACGACGCCCGCGGCGAACGCGAACGCGGTCGGCGCGGACAGCCAGTTCCAGCGCGGGAGTTCGGCCGGCGCACTGCGGGGAACAGAGGCCGCCAGCGGCCGTGGCGGCGGCGCCTCATGCGCCGGACGGCGTCGTTTCTTGCTCACCGGTCTGGCTCCAGTTCAGGAAGACATCGGGCGCGCACACGGCGCACAGGTACCACATCCCTCAGCAGCCACTCTCCGAGTACGGGTTAGGGGCGACGACGCCGCAATTGGCCTCTTCCCGGCCAGGACGCGGGAAGTGAAAGCGGCGATCGCACAGGCTGCACTGCAGCAGATCGCGCGGATCGGACAGGCGGCTGCAGACGTCGCAGGCGCGCTGCATGGCTATTCGTCCCACTTCCGGTAGCGGCGCCGCGCGGTCCGGATGCGGCGTCGCGGCCGGGCGACAGGCGTCTCGCGGGGCGTCCCTTTCAGGCAGAGCGCGCAGGCGAACTCCAGCGAGAGGTGCTGTTCGTTGATCCAGACCTCGCCGCAGTCCTTGCCGGGGCGGTCGTTCCGCTGGTTCAGGTGGTAGCGCTGTCCGCAGTTGTAGCAGATCGACGAGTTGCTATCGTCGGCGGGCTCGGAGCACACGACGCAAACGTTGGAGTCCATCGCCATCATTTGCCCCGAGGCTTCGCCAAAGCGGCCGCCAGCTCTCGTGCGTAGTGAAGTTCGTCGTCGCGCGAGAGCAGGACGCCGTTCAGGCGTCCGTTCCGCAGCGCCCGCAGCCCCTGACCTATGGCTGCGCCGTCGAATCCCATTGACACGAGGTCCTTGGCTCCGATCTGAGGTTGCACATGGCGCCATTCGTCAAGGTATCGGAGGCACCGGGCCCGTGCAATCTCGTCGGGCAACACCAGAGCACCCGCCGCCACAGCAGCGGGACGCACGGCGTCCATAAGCGAAACCAGCGCGCTCGGTGCGACGGACGGCCGCGCCAGCGCTGGCGCAGCGGCGAGATCCTTCAAACCGGCGAAGGCGCGAAGAACGTCGGGAGGAGGCGCCAGACGGCTACCGGCCACGTCGACTTCAGCCGCGCTCGCCCTTGAGAGCAGCAGGCAGAAGCCGAACTCGACGATAGGCGCGCCGCGCTTCCGCACCAGCGAGAAGGAGGAATTCGCCCCTGACGGCCAGGCCAGGCCGCACTGGCATGCTGCCAGCAGGCCGGTGTCCTGGCACAGCGTCAGCGCGCGCTCGGGATGCTTGTCCTGGAAGATGAGGGACAGCTCACGGCCCAGGCGGGCAGGGGACAGAGCGCTGACGTACCTGGCGTCGCGGCGCATGCGCTCGATGGTCCGGGCCTCGATAGCGAAGCCGAGGCGCGCCGCGTAGCGCGCGGCGCGGAACGCGCGCGTCGCGTCGTCGCGGAACGAAGCGGAGTGGAGCGTCCGGATCAGGCGGGTACGGAGGTCAGCAAGGCCGCCGTGCGGGTCGATGAGTACGTTGCCCGGCGGGTAAAGCTGGATGGCCATCGCGTTGATGGTGAAGTCGCGGCGGGCGAGGTCATCCTCCAGCGTCGAGGGCGTCACGACCGGCAGAGCGCCCGGCCGCCGGTACCTCTCGCGGCGGGCGGTGACCACGTCGATGGCCGCCGCCCCCGCGCGCAGCGTCGCCGTTCCGAATTGGGGATGCGCGATGGCGCGCGCTCTTGCGGCCGCTGCGGCCTCCGTCGCCACGTCGATGGCGGGTCCGACGACGACCAGGTCGGCTTCGCCTGCGGGCCGCTCCAGGAGCAGGTCGCGCACACCGCCGCCAACGGCGTAAGCAGCCACAGCGCGGCGGGCGCAGGACGCGAGCACGGCGTCGGCGAGCTTCCGTACACCGGGCCGGAGCCCTGCCAGAAAGGCCTCGGCAGAAACGTTGACAATGACCATATATCGCATTATAGGTCAGTTCTGCCTTGACTTCGGCTGCTGCGAACCCTATCATCGCGGCCAGAAGGAAGACCATCAGGCACCGCACGGGAAGGAGCCCATGCCCCCTGCCCGTAGGCGAGCCGTAGGCGCCGCAGACCCATCCACGGGGACGGCGATCCATCTCCGAGAGCCGGTGCAGCAGCGCCGCCGGGGCACGCCTCGGCGGTTTCTTGGTTTCCTGCGCAGTGCCCTGGACCCGGCCCCCCGCTCGGAACGAGGTATCGTGGTGCTCGATCGCCCGAGCGATCTCGAAAATCGCATCGGCGTGCGCTTCAAGAACCCGGCGCTTCTTCGGGAAGCGCTCGTGCACACCAGCTATCTCAACGAGAACCCGGGAATCGACGTGGGTTCCAACGAGCGGCTGGAGTTCCTCGGCGACGCCGTTCTGGGTCTGGTGGTCGCGCAACTCCTGTACCAGGATCACCCGGAGATGGACGAGGGCAGGCTCACCGAACTCCGGGCGCACCTGGTGCGGCGTGACACGCTGGCGCGGGCAGCCGACCGCCTCGGTCTGGGCGAACATCTGCAGCTCGGCCGCGGCGAGGAGGCGGCGGGAGGGCGCAAGCGCCCCACGAACCTCGCGCGCGTGTTCGAGGCTGTTGTCGGCGCCATCTACCTCGACGCGGGGATCGAGGCCGCGTCACAATTCATATTCGGCGCGCTCGAAGCGGAGATCGGCTCCGTCCGTGAACGGCGCGTGCCCGCCGATCCCAAGTCGCGCCTGCAGGAGTACGCGCAGTCGCGGTGGCAGGCGACGCCTGTGTACCGGACCGTGCGCATCGAAGGCCCCGACCACGCACGCCGCTTTGCCGTCGAGGTGAGCGTGGCCGATGACGTGCTGGGCTCAGGAGAGGGCCGCAGCAAGCAACTGGCGGAGAAGGCGGCAGCCCAGAACGCCCTCGACGCCATCAGACGAAAGGAACTCATGGCGAGGGAGCAGAGCGGGTAGATGTACCTGAAGCGGCTGGAGCTGCAGGGCTTCAAGAGCTTCGCGACCAAGACCACGTTCGAGTTCGGTTCGGGCGTCACCGTCATTGTCGGCCCCAACGGAGCTGGCAAGTCGAACGTGTCGGAAGCCATACGCTGGGTGCTGGGCGAGCCGGCTCGCCGCAGCCTCCGCGTGGCGCGCACCGAAGACATCATCTTCACCGGATCGGCCAAGCGCGGCCCCGCGGGCCTCGCCGAGGTCAGCATTACACTCGACAACTCCGAGGGTTGGCTGCCCATCGACTTCGCCGAGGTAGTCGTCACACGGCGCGCCTTCCGCAGCGGCGAGAACGAGTACTACATCAACCGCAGCCGCGTGCGGCATCGCGACGTGCAGGACCTCTTTCTGCGCGCGCAGGTGGGTCAGAACAGCTATGCGTTCATGGGTCAGGGCCTCGTCGAGCAGGTGCTGAGCCTGCGCCCCGAGGAGCGCCGCGGCCTGATCGAGGAGGCTGCCGACGTCCGCCTGTATCGCGTGAAGCTCGACCAAGCGCGGGACCGCCTGTCGGCCACGCGCGACAACCTGGATCGTGTGCAGCTCCTGGTATCGGAGATCAAGCCGCGCCTGACGCAGTTGGAGAAACAGGCGGGCAGGGCGGCGCTGCACTCTCAACTGAGCGGCGAACTCGCCCAGCTATTGCACGTCTGGTACGCGCACCAGTGGCACGAGGCCCGGCAGAGTCTGTCTGCCGCCACCGAGGCGAGAGACGCGCGCCAGAAGGAGTTCGAAGAAGCGAAGCTGCGCCTCGACCACTTCGAGGAGGGTCTGAGCGCGCTGCGCAACGCTATCGATAGGCGCCGGCTCGACATCCAGCAGCGCGACAAGGCTTTACGCGCGGCCGAGGAGGAACTGCGCGAACTCGACAGGCGCATCGGCCTGGACGAGGAGCGCAGGAAGCTCTCGATGGCGCGGCGCGCTGAGCTTCGGGCAGAGCTGGCGCAGGTTCGCGCCGAACTTGAGATGGCCTCGGAAGGAAGTGAAGCTTTGCGCGCCGCGGCCCTCCGGTCGTCTCTGGACGCGGCGCAGGAGCGCCTGAAAGCGGGACGTGAAGAGCTGGCTGGCATCGAGACGCGCCTGGCGGGCCTGAGACGTCAGGCTGCGGAGGCCGAGCGCTCGGTGTCCCGGGAGCGCGCCGCCGCCGTGGAAGCGGCGGGACGGCTGGCTGCACTGGATGGCGAAGCCGAGCGCATACGCGGGCAGCTCGCGGAGCACGACGGCGAGCGGCGGGCCGTAGTCGAGCGCCTCGCCGCGTGGTCCCGCGAACTCCACCGCCTGCAGGGCGAACTGGCGCCCCTGGCGCAATCGCTGAACGACGGCTCGCTGGAACGCGAGCGCCTTGAAGGCCGCGCCGCCGACGCGAAGCGCAGCGTTATCACCATCGAGGGTGAGGTGCGCCAGATACGGTCGAAGATCGAGGCGCGGGAGGTCCGGCTCGAGGTCCTCAGCCGCATCGACATCAAGCCTCCCGCGCCCGACGCCGGCATCAGGACCATCCTTGCGGCCGGTGGCCTGTACCGCCAGGAAGGGTTCCCCGAAGAGAAACTCATTGACGGGATGATCGGGCTCGTGGGGCAGGTGATGAAGGTCCAGCCTGGCTTCGAGCGGGCCGTTGAAGCAGCGCTGGCCGAAAATCTGTACGCCATCGTCATCGAGCGCTATCCCGAGGCGCTGGCATCCATTGAACTGCTTCTCGAAGGCGACAACGGCCGGGCTACCATTCTGGCGCTTGATCTTTTCAAGCCAGTGCCGGCGATGCAGTTCCCGCGCGAGCGGGGCGTGGTTGGCGTCGCTTCGCAGTTCGTGCGTTGCGAGCCGCAGTACCGCGCTCTGGCGGACACGCTGCTCGGCCGTACGGTCGTAGTCGACAGCCTTCCGACGGGACAGGCGTTCCTGCGCCGCGGCCTGGGCGTCAGCGTCGTCACCACCGACGGAGTGCTGCTCCGGCCCAGCGGCGCGATGAGCGCCGGCAGCTCCCGGACGATGACGGAGACGTTCCAGCGGCAGCGAGAACTGGACGACATCCCGCAGGAACTCGCGCGGCTACGCCCGCAACTGCTGGATCGCGAGGCCGCGCTCCGGGAGGCGCAGCGGGAGCTGCAGGAGAGCGAGCGGCTGCTGGTGGACTGGCAGCAGACCGTCGAGGACCTGCGGGGCCGCCGCATCGACGCCGAAGCCGCGGTCGCAGAGTGCCGCTCGCGGCTGCCTGAGCTGCGCGGTCGTATGGACCTGATCCGGCGAGAGACCGAGCGCCTGACGGGCGAACTCGCGGCCATCGGCGAGCGCCGGGATGCGCTGACGGCGCAGCGGGACGCCAGCGAACAGGCCGGCGCCGCTGCGGTAGAAGCGGCGGAGAGATGTTACGCAGAGATCGCCGCCCTCGAAGAGCGCCGGGGCCCGCTGGGTCAGCAGATCACCGAGGTCGCGGGCGAGGTCGCCGCGCTGGAGGGCGAGCTGCGGTCGGTTGACCAGTTGCGGTCGACCATCGAGTCGGCGCGAAGGCGTCTCGAGGCGCAAAGCCGCCAGAAGACGGAGCAAGTCGAGCGCCTGGAACGGGACCTGACCGCCATCGAGCAGCGTCTCGCGACCGACCAGCGCGTTCGGAGCGACCGGTCGGCCGAATGGGAAGGCTTGCGGCAGGAACTGGAACCAGCCCGTCAGGAACTGGCGCAGCTCGAATCCCGGGAGCGATCGCTGACGCAGGAAGTGGCGCAGACACAGGCGGCTGCGCTAACCGCCGAACGCGCGCTCGTCGACGCGGAGAACGACGTGCGCATCCGCGCTGAGGAGGTGGAGACGGTGCGGGCGAGCCTCGAGGCCGAGAGCTTCGTAGCGACCGAGGATGGCGACGTGCGACGAGCGGCGTCCGAGGAGGAAGCGGCGGAGACCGAGGTGGCAGCCGGCGTGCCGTCGTGGATGCGCGACGGCGAAGGTGGCGAGGGCATCCCGCCCATCCGCGGCGGCTCGGCCATCGACGCCGTTCAGGTGCGCGAGCGTATCGCCGACCTCAGGGCACAGATCCGCGCGCTGGGCCCCGTCAACGAACAGGCCGAGGCGGACTACGCCGAGAGCAAGGAACGCTACGACTTCCTGACGGGCCAGATGGCCGACCTGTCGGCCGCCGAAGCGCAACTGCGCGAGGCTATCAAGGACCTGGAGACGGTGATCAAGGACCGCTTCCGGAGCACGTTCAAACTGGTGAGCAAGGAGTTCGAACGGTTCTTCACCACGTTCTTCGGCGGCGGTCATGCCGCGCTGACGCTCTACCAGACTGATGGCGGCGACCTGCCCGGCGTCGAGATCGAAGCGCAGCCGCCCGGCAAGAAGATCACCAGCCTCGCGCTGATGTCCGGCGGCGAGCGGTCGCTGACGGCGGTGGCGCTGCTGTTCGCGCTGCTCACCGCGCACCCGTCGCCCATGTGCGTGCTCGACGAGGTCGACGCCGCGCTCGACGAGTCCAATGTCGGCAGGTTCGCGAACGAGCTGCGGCGGCTGGCCGAGAAGACCCAGTTCATCATCATCACGCACAACCGCCGCACCATCGAGATTGCGGACACCATCTACGGCGTCTCGATGGCCGACGACTCCATCTCTCGTGTGCTCTCGCTGCGCCTGGCCGACGTGCCCGAGAACCTGAACTAGAGCATCACCCGTCACCCTGAGCGACGCGAAGGGTCTGGCGGAACTCACAGGCGGCCTGACTGCTTCGCTAGTCTCCGAAGGTGACTCACCTCTCCCCAGAGTCGAGTGTTCGGCCGGGGAGATTCCGCATCGTTCCTTCGGGCAGGTTCAGGCAACTTGCGCTGTCTTGGATTCACGCTGCCGCAGGGAGCGATCACAATGGGTTTGGGCGCACGCGGAGACGGCTGATGTCAGTCGAAGGCGCGGCTAACGTGGCAGAAGACCTGCCGCGCCGAGACGATGCCCGTGGGCGCACCGCTCTCATCGACGAGCGGTATGTGGCGGAAGCCGCCGACTGCCATCTTGTGGATCGCCACGGCCAGCGAGTCGTCCTGGCGGAGGAACACAGCGTCGGAGGTCATGACGTCCGCGACCTTCACGGCGTTGAGGTCGGTGCGCTCGTCCGACGCTTTGAGGAGGATGTCGCGCTCGGTGAGGATGCCGGCGATATCGCCGCTGTCACAGACGACGGCGGCGCCCGTGTCAAGCCTCTGCATTAGTGCGATGGCGTAGGCGATGGGGTCACCGGGCGCCACGACCGGCGGTGGCGGCACTTCGATGTCGCCCAGACACTCCTGAATCAGGCGCTCGATGACTTCATCTTCGGCCCGGGGAACGTCGAGAATCGTCAGGTCCTGGCCGCAGTTCTCGCAGACATCGGAGCCCTTGATGTTCTCGAAGCTGCAGTCGGGACAGATGGTGACGTGGCGCGGCGCCATGCTCTAGCCCTCCACGATCCAGGTGTCGCCCTCGTGGAACAGGGCCTCCAGATTGCCCGGTCCCTGCGTGGCGATGGCGTGGTCGATCTGCTCTTGCATCAGGTCCTCGTACGGCGGGCGCTCCACCGCCCGGAATACGCCGACGGGCACCGGATACTCGGGGAAGTGCATTCGCGCCAGCAGGTTCGCCAGCGTCGGGTCGGCCGCCTGCTCGTCATGGACCAGAAGATCGGTCTCACCCACGCCGTTCTTGCCGATGTCGACGACTTCTGGCCGCAGCCCGGCGAGGCGAATGCCCTTGTTGCGCTCCTTGCCGAAGACCATCGGTTTGCCGTGCTCCAACTGAAGCGTGTTGTCAGGGCGCACGTCCTTCTCGGCGAACGCGTCGAAAGCGCCGTCGTTGAAGATGACGCAGTTCTGGTAGACCTCGACGAACGACGTCCCCTTGTGCCTCGCCGCGCGCTCGAGCGTCGCCGCGAGGTGGTGGACGTCGCGGTCGATGGAGCGAGCGACTAAGGAAGCCTCCGCGCCCAGCGCCACCGACAGCGGCTGCAGCGGCGTGTCGATGACGCCGAAGGGCGACGACTTCGTCCGCTTGCCAAACTCGGTGGTCGGCGAGTACTGGCCCTTGGTCAGGCCGTAGATCTGGTTGTTAAACAGGACGATGGTGATGTCGATATTCCGGCGCATCACGTGCAGCAGATGGTTGCCGCCGATGCTCAGGGCGTCGCCGTCGCCTGTGATAACCCAGACGTGCAACTCGGGCCGCGACGCTTTCAGACCAGACGCGATGGTCGGCGCCCGGCCGTGGATGCTGTGGAACCCGTACGTCTCCATGTAGTACGGGAGGCGGCTGGAGCAGCCGATGCCCGACACGAACACAATGTTCTCGCGGGGGATGCCTAGGTCGGGCATGACTTTCTGGATCTGGGCCAGGATGGCGTAGTCGCCGCAGCCGGGGCACCACCGGACCTCTTGATCCGAAACGAAGTCCTTGCGGGTAAGGACCACAGGCGCTGTCTCAGGCATGGACTCGAGCTTTCCTTCCTGGCGCGACGAGTTGCTGGATTGCGCTTTCGATCTCGCGGACATGGAACGGTCGGCCGGCGACGATGTTCAAACCCTGGGCATCGACCAGGTAGCGCGCCCGGATCAGCAGACGAAGCTGGCCCAGGTTCACCTCCGGTATGAGCACCTGCCGGAAGCCGGCGATGACGTCGCCCAGGTCCGGCGGCAGCGGGTTGACATGGCGGACGTGCGCGTGGCTCACCGCCTGGCCATTGCGCTGCGCCCGGATGACCGCCGACCGGATTGGCCCGTAGGCGCTTCCCCATCCAAGGACCAGCAGGTCGCCCTCGCGGTCGCCGAAGACCTCGGTGTCCGGTATTTCCTGGGCTATGCGCGCTACTTTCTCGGCGCGGAGCGTCACCATCCGGTGGTGGTTGTCTTGGTCGTAACTGACGTTGCCGGTGATGTCGGCCTTCTCGAGGCCACCGATGCGGTGCTCGAGGCCGGGCGTCCCGGGGATGGCCCACGGCCGCGCCAGCGTCTCCGGGTCGCGGGAGTACGGCTGGAAGGCCTCTTGGTCGGAGGCGAAGTGAGCGTCGATGCGCGGCAGGTCGTCGAGCGACGGAATGCGCCACGGCTCGGAGCCGTTGGCAAGGTACGCATCGGACAGGTAGACGACCGGCGTCATGTACTTCACGGCGATGCGGAACGCTTCGATGGCCAGGGTGAAGCAGTCGGCCGGTGTCGCCGGAGCGAGGATGGCGACCGGGCTTTCGCCGTTCCGCCCGAACATCGCCTGCAGCAGGTCGGCCTGTTCGGCCTTCGACGGCATGCCGGTGCTCGGTCCCGCGCGCTGCACGTTGATGATCACCAGCGGCAACTCCGTCATGACAGCCAGGCCGATGGCTTCGCTCTTGAGGGCGAAGCCAGGTCCGCTGGTACCAGTGAGGGCCAGCGCGCCTCCGTAAGCGGCGCCGATGGCCGCGCCTATCGCCGCGATCTCGTCCTCGGCCTGGAACGTTCGCACGCCGAAGTTCTTGAAGCGCGCCAGCTCGTGGAGAATGTCGCTGGCCGGCGTGATGGGGTAGCTGCCGTAGAACAGCGGCCGTCCTGCCAGTCGCGACGCGGTGAGAAAGCCGAGCGCCGCCGCCTCGTTGCCGGTGATGTTGCGGTAGTGCCCCGGCGCCAGGTGAGCGGGCGGCACGTGGTAATGAACGGCGAAGATCTCCGTCGTTTCGCCGTAGTGGTAGCCAGCCCTCAGGGTCGCCTTGTTCGCCTCGCGGACGACTTCGTTCTTGGCGAACTTCTCGTCGATCCAGCGAAGCGTGGGGTCCAGCGGGCGGTCGTACAGCCAGTACATGAGGCCGAGCGCAAAGAAGTTCTTTGACCGGCCGATCTGCTGCGCCCCCAGGCCGCTGCTCTCCAGCGCCCTGGCGTTCATCCTGGTGATGGGCGCCTTGAAGACCTGATAGCCCCTGAGGCTGCCGTCCTCCAAGGGATTCGCCGTGTAGCCGGCCTTCTTCAGGTTGGCTTCGTTGAACTCGTCTACGTTGACGATGATCTTCCCGCCGGCTGGTAGGTCTCTCAGGTTGGTCTTGAGAGCCGCGGGGTTCATGGCAACCAGAACGTCAGGCTGGTCACCGGGTGTAAAGATGTCGTGGCTGGCGAAGTGGATCTGGAAACTGCTTACGCCCGGCAGGGAACCCGCTGGCGCCCGAATCTCGGCGGGGAAGTCCGGGAAGGTGGCAACGTCGTTGCCGATGATGGCGGAGGTGCTGGTGAACTGGCTTCCGGCCAGTTGCATGCCGTCGCCGGAATCGCCTGCAAACCGGATAGTGACCTGGTCGACTTCCCGAAGTTCTGAATCTCTATCCGGTCGTCCCGATTCCATATGTCTAAGCTCCCTCGGGCGTCTCCATTGTCTGATGTGGCCTCGGTGGCAGGTTCAGGACTTCGTCCGGGAACGCCTCGGCGAAGTACTCGATGATGTCACGCATCCCCAGAACAGCGACTGGCTTCCCCTCATCGTCGGCGATGGGGACGTGCCCGTAGCTCTCCTGGTTCAGGATGGCCACTGCTTCTGTTATCGGCCGGTCGGGGGTTAGCGAGCGCGGGTTGGCGGTCATGAAGTCGCGCACTGGCCGATCGTACTTCACGTCACGAGCGACGACCTTCATCAGCACGTCTCGCTCGGTGAGAAGACCAACTACCCGGCCGCCTTCAACGACCAGCAGTGCGCCCACGCCGGCCTTCCGGACCTGCGCGAGCGTCTCGCGGAGGCTGGTGTCTGGCGTGACACAAAGAGGCTTCGGGAGGCCCAGGGCGATGATCTTGTTGCCCCGCAGGGCTTCCTTGGTCGCCATTGCCCCATTCCTCCTCTGCTGGCCCCGGGACGGGACCAGAACCATGTATAGTTTACGGCAGTTTCCGTTGGCGCGGTACCGTGGATGACCCCGATCCAAAGGAACCATAGGATTCCCGGCGGTGGCGCGCCGTTCGTGGCGAACCCGCTCTGTAAGGGCCGGTAAACGTTCGGTGTGCGGTGGATTTCACCGCTACGGAGGAGGCCATCTCGCGCCGACCATATGGCCAGACTGCTAAAACAAGTCGCAACGGAGACAGTGCCGACCGATGTTTATGAAGTCTCTAATCTTCCTGTCAGTGGCGGCGGTCCTGGCCGGAGCCATATTCGCCGGGTACAAAGTGCCCAAGTACCAGATAGACACCGGGCTTGATGGGCTGGAGGGGACGAAGCTGACCTTCGCACGCTATGCGCTGCAGGAGGCGGAGGCCGCAGGCAACCCCGTGGAGCGCAAGCTCGCCGCCGCGTCCCGAGTGGCCTGGGTCTCGTACGACTACAACTGCATCAGCAACGAATGCCGTCTGGCCTGCCAGAGCCTGAGCGTCGACCCGAATGACCCTCTCATCGCCAAGGTCGCCGTATACGGCATATGGGGGGTGCCCCTGGCGTCGTACGTTGTGGATTGCCAGGGCGCGCGAAGGGAGAACGGCTTCTACTAGCCGGGCGCTCCCGGCGTTTTCGGGGCATTCGGCCCTACCTGCACACTGGCGCCCGTCTCAGCATGAGGCTGAGACCGGGCGCTATTTCGCGCGCTAGAAAGGACCCATCGCCGGCATGGCCCCATACGTAGAACTCGACACCACCCTCAGCCCGGAGTTGCAGCAGCTAAAGGAGCAGGTGCACCGCTTCGCGGCCGAGGTGCTGCGCCCCGCGAGCATTCAGCTTGACAGAATGGATCCGGAGGACGTAATCGCGAAGGACTCCATCCTGTGGGACGTCTTCCGGCAGGCCTATGAGAACGGCTATCACACACGGGCTCTGCCCGCGGCGCTCGGCGGGCTCGACATCGGGCCGCTGGGCGGCCACATCGTGAATGAGGAGGTCGGCTGGGGCAGCGCGGACTTCGCCATCGCGTTCGGCGTGACCTCGTTCCCGTTCTCCTTCGCCGCCGGACAAGCCGCCAACAGCCCCCGGCTGATGGAGGAGATCGTCAAGCCGTTCGTCGAGGACCGCGAGGGCAAGTACGTCGGCTGCTGGGCCATCACCGAGCCGATGCACGGCTCCGACACCCTGGTCGTCGGCACCGAGTTCTACCGCGATCCCAAGGTCTGGTGGGGTGTGACCGCCCGCGCCGACGGCGACGAATGGGTCATCAACGGCCAGAAGTCGGCGTGGGTGTCTAACGGCACCATCGCGACGCACGCGCTGACGTTCCTTGGCATCGACAAGGAGAAGGGGATGGGTGGCGGCGGCGTCGCCATCATCCCGTTGAACCTACCCGGCGTTTCCAAGGGCAAGCCCCTGAACAAGCTCGGACAGCGCGCGCTGAACCAGGGCGAGATCTTCTTCGACGACGTCCGCATACCCAAGGAGTACATGCTGGTCGGAACCGACATGTACCCGCTGGTGATCGACATGGTGCTGGCGGGCGCCAACGCCTTCATGGGTGCCACGTTTACCGGCGTCGCACGGGCGGCGTTCGAGGAGGCTCTGACCTACACGAAGGCGCGTATTCAGGGCGGCAAGCCCATCAGCGAGCACCAGCTCGTGCAGAAGAAGCTGTTCGACATGTACGCAAAGGTGGAGACGGCCCGCCAGCTCTCTCGCGCCGCCATGAAGTACAACGCGACGGCGTTCCCGCCCGCGACGTA
>JBBITS010000036.1:0-14896 GCA_037440665.1 Chloroflexota bacterium | reverse complement strand
GACTACAGCCGGGCGCCAGTGGAGGACTTCGCGCGCGCCGCCGTCCGCTTGCGCGGCCCGAAGGGCGAGCGCCTGCTGGTGGAGGCGACGACCTCGTGGAGCTTCGTGGGACCGGCGCTGCGCCTTCGTACCGAGCTTCTGGGCCCTGAGTACGCCGTTCAGGTCGATAGTCTGACGACGGACCTGACGGTGTTCCTGAGCCGCCGTGTCGCCGGGCGGGCGGGCGAGGACCTCGTCGAGAAGCAAAACGCCGAGCAGGGCCTGATGCCCGTCATCTCCGACGAACCGGCGGCCTACGGCTACACGGCCGAGAACCGCCACATGGTGAGGGCCTTCCTCGAAGGGCGTATGCCCGACGAGAACTGGCGCGACGGCCTGGCCGTCGTCGAAGTGCTCATGGCCTGCTACAAGTCGGCCGAGGAAGGGCAGTCGGTCCCGTTTCCCGCCGACCTCGTCGGCTTCGTGCCCGCCGTCGCCCGCGGCGAATGGAGGGGATAGGCGGCGGACCCGGCGTCCGATTACTGTAACAGGGCGTCAGGCGAGACTCGTTCCCTTGCGCGGGAGGCAGAGCGCAGGAGAGGGCGTGACTGCATTGCATCTAGCCCCGGAGCCGAAGGAAGAACCGGGACCTCGATCCACGGGCGTCAGCGAGAGGCCCGCCCCGGCGGCGGTAGCCGCAAAGACTGCGGCTGGACTGGCCCTGGGCGCGCTTGTGGCCGCACTCGGCGGCCTGCTGGGCATTCTCGGCGCGGCCGTCGAGGAGTTCCGCTCCGGCGGCGGCATCCTGCTCATCGTTGCCGGTGCGCCGGTCATCGAGGAGGCCCTGAAGCCGGTCGGCGTCTATCTCCTTTTGACCCGTTGGCCCGGGCTGCTGCACGGGCGTCTGCATACGGCCGCGCTGAGCGCGCTGGCTGGCCTGACGTTCGGCGTCGTCGAGTCCTTGATGTACGTGAACCTCTACGTCGACGACCCCACGCCTTCGTACGTAACGTACAGGTTCACTGTGACCCTTGGCCTGCACGCCGGGGCCAGCTTCATCGCCGGGTTGGGGATCAACAGAAGCCTGCTCGACTGGGCCGGCGGCTCGGCGCCCTTCCCGAGGGCGTCGCGCTACTTCTTTGTGGCGGCGATGGCGCTGCACGCCGTCTACAACACGGTCGCGACCATCCTCTCGCTGGCCGGCGTGCTGGACTTCGGTGACTGAGGTCAGAAGCCAGGCTCGACCTTCACGTCCTTGCCTTCGGCAGCCGAGCGGTAGGCGGCCTCGAGGATGCGCTGCACGTTGAGCGTCTCTTCTGGCTTGACGGGCGGCTCTGCTTCGCCCCGCAGCACGCGCACCCACGTCGCCATCTCGCGCTCGTACATCGACGACTGCATCACCTGCAGCCGCTCGTCCGCGGGGATGCCCTCGCGGTTGAGGTGGATGGTCGGCGGGTCGGTGATGGCGCCCGCCTCGGTGCCGCAGAGGCGCACCATGAACTCCTCCTTCTCGACGTGGGCCGCCCACGATGCCCGCAGCAGGAGCGTCGCGCCGTTGGTGAAGTGAACCAGAGCCACGGCGAAATCCTCTACGTCGAACCGGGCAGGGTCCCAGGCGCTGCGGAGCATCCGGGCGATCTCCGGGCGTGTGCCGAAGCGGCGCTGCGTCGACGCCGACACGCGCGCCGACTCCGGGTTTCCCATGAGCCAGACTGCCAGGTCCAGCATGTGCACGCCTATGTCCAGCAGAGCGCCCCCGGCCGACTGCTCCGCCTGGTGGAACGTGCCCCAGGTAGGGATGCCCATCCGGCGGAGCGCCGTCGCCTCGGCGTAGTAGACGTCGCCCAGGTGACCAGCCTCGGCGACCCGCTTGATGGCACGGGACGTCGCGGCGAAGCGCCAGCTCTGCGCGGCCATGAGGATGCGCCCAGCCTTCCGCGCCGCAGCGAACATCTCTTTGGCCTCGGCGACGGTAGTGGCGAGCGGTTTCTCGCAGAGGACGTGCGCGCCCGCCTCGAGAGCGGCGATGGTTGGCTCGCGGTGAAAGCGGTTGGGCAAGCAGACACTCACGGCGTCGAGGCCTTCTCGCTCCAGCATCTCGCGCCAGTCGGTGTAGACGGCTGGGATGCCGTACTGTGCGGCCAGCTTTTGGGCCGGCTCCGGGTTCAGGTCACAGATGGCGGCCACCGGCTGCCCGGTGGCGCGGAATCCCGGCAGGTGCACGACGCGGGCCGCCCATCCCGCTCCTATGACGCCGACGCGCGGTTCGCTCATGGAAAGACGTTCCTCCTCGCCGCTACTGCAGCCGTTCGAGCAGGGCTTTCGCCGCTAGGATGCCCTCGCGCTCGCCCGTGCGCTCACCTTCGAACTCGATGCCCACGTAGCCGTGGTAGCCGGCGCCCGTCACGATGTCGAGCATGCGGGCGAAGTCGATGGCCGTCTCCCCGCCGTCGAGGCCGAAGTCGTAGCATTTGGCGCTGACGGCCTTCGCCCAGGGCATCAGGCGGGCCACGGCGTCGTACCTGTCCACTTCCGGCGGGAAGTTGCCGAAGTCGGGCAGGGTGCCGAAGCCCGGGTTGTTCACGGCCTTCATCAGGCCTGTCAGCCAGCCGGGGTCGGACGACAGCCCCCAATGGTTCTCGATGAGCACGTCGATGCCGGCGGGGCGGGCGTACTCCAGCAGGGCGGAGAAGCTCTCGGCGCAGCGCTCTAATGCGCCGTCGTCGCCCTCACGCGCACCGGTGTTGCAGCGGATGGCGTGGCAGCCTAGGATTGCCGCGATGTCCACCCACTTGTGGTGGTTCCTGGCGGCGAGCAGGCGCTTTTCGCGTTCGGGCGCTGCCATGCTGCCCTCGCCGTCGCACATTATCAGGAGCAGCTTCACGCCCCGGTCCTCGGCGCGCTTGCGGAGGTCCTTTAAGTACGCATACTGGGGCGAGGGGAAGAACGTGTTGACCATCTCGAAGGCCTCGATACCCAGTTCGGCGCAGAGATCGACCATGCCGGTCTGGTCCAGATCGCGGTTGAAGAACATCCGGTGCATGGACCAGGCGGCCAGGGAGATGCGGAAACGGGGGCTTGACGCAGGCACGAGAGGCCTCCTGAGCGTGCGCGAGTTGTGGCCCGTAGCATACGTCAGGGCGCGCCTACGGTCACTCCTGATAGCAGGCCTTGATGCACACCGGACAATCTTGATACATTTGCCTCACGACTGATCTCGTGAAAATTGTGACAATGTGGCGACCGGGCAGGGGAGCACCGATGACGACGGGCAAGTGGCCATGTATGGCCCCTGGGCCTGGCGGATAGGCCGGAAGCGCCTGCGGGACGTTGGAGAACCTGCGTGAAGCGTGACCTCGCCATCATGAGCCTCCTGTGGCTGGCTCTGACCGTCGCCGGGGAGTACCTGGCGACGCAGGTGGATATTTATCCCGCCGTCATGTCCGACAAAGGTGAGGAGATCACCGACGCCTTCCGCCTCCTGGTTGTGATGGCGGTGCCGGTGTTCACCATGGTGATCGCGGTCCTCGTGGTGAGCTTCATCTTTCACCGGGCGAGGGGGGAGCCGCAGGAGGACGGTCCGCCCATCCAGGGCAGGGGCCCGTTCCCCGTGGCGTGGTTCGCCGTGACGGCTGCCCTGACCCTGACCGTGATGATCTACCCTGGCCTCACCAGCCTCGCCAAGGTCCTCGACGACCCGGCCCCGGACCTGGTGGTGAAGGTCGACGGCCTTCAGTGGACGTGGAGCCTGACCTATCCCGACCTCAACGTCACTGGCGTGCGGGAACTGGTGCTGCCAGTTGACCGCACCGTCCGGTTCGAGATCACCAGCCGCGACGTATTGCACTCGTTCTGGATACCGGCGTTCCTGATGAAGATCGACGCAGTGCCGGGCCGGACGACCGTGGTGACGCTGAAGCCGACGGAAACTGGCTCGTATCAGGAGGACTCGACGCTGCGCCTCCAGTGCGCCGAGCTGTGCGGGCTCAGCCACTCGCGCATGAGCGTCCCGGTGCGCGTCGTGACCCAGGCCGAGTTCGATTCCTGGGTACAGGAGAACGCCCGCGCTCCTCAGCCCACCGGAACGCCGGCTGGCCCGGTCGTCGAGTTCGCACTGGTCGCCTACAACCTGCTATTCGACGTGACCGAGATGAACGTTCCGGCAGGAAGCACGGTGAAGCTTACGGTAGACAACCAGGACAAGGGTGTTTCGCACAACTGGGCCCTCTACGAAAGCGAGGAGGCTGCCAAGAGCGGTGAGGCCCCCATTGTGGGCACCCCTCTGGAGGTCGGTCCTATCAAGCAGGAATTGACGTTTGAAGCGCCTGATCCTGGCGCGTACTTCTTCCGGTGCGATGCCCACCCGGCGACGATGAAGGGCACGCTGACAGTTGAGTAGGTACACGACGCCGCGGCGAGCTATAAGCCGCCGTGAGGAGACGAACGGATGACGCACGCAGCAGAGCGGCCGGACCACAACGGAGGAAGCCTTCTGGGCGGAACCTACTGGCTGCTACGGGGCGCAGTGTGGGGAATCACCGGCTTCGGCGTGGGCGCCGGTCTGACCGCCATCGCCCGTGCCGCTGCCGGCGAGGACGCCTGGTGGCTCCCTATGAACTTCACCCTGGGGTACGTGGTTGGCCTCATCGGGTGGCTGCTGGGCGTCGGCATGTGGGAGCGCTGGGGCCGCGAGTGGTTCGGCCTGCGCACGACGGAAGAAGGTTCTGAGGACTGGCGCCGCTATCTCACCTTCACCACAGATCACAAGGTCATCGGCGTTCAGTATCTGGTCACCTTCCTGCTGCTGTTCCTTTTCGCCGGGCTTCTGGCGATGGTCATCCGCCTGCAACTCCTGGAGCCGCAAGACCCCGTTCTCAGCGATGGCACGTACAACCGCGTGATGAGCCTCCACGGGATCATCATGATCGCCGTCGCCGTGGCGTCAGTGGTCGGCGGTTTCGGCAACTACTTCGTGCCGATCCTCATCGGCGCGCGGGACGTCGCGTTCCCGCGCATGAACGCGCTGAGCTTCTGGCTGGTCCCGCCGGTGGCGGTGCTCTTACTGGCGTCGCAGGCGGCCGGTGGGTGGGACTCCGGGTGGACGGCATACCCGCCGCTCAGCGTGCGCAACGCCGCCGGCCAGGTCTTCTTCAACCTCGCGATCATCACCTTCGGGCTCTCGTCCATCCTGGGCGGGTTGAACTTCTTGGTGACGATCTTCCTGATGCGGGCTCCAGGCATGACCTGGGGCAGGCTGCCCATCTTCGTCTGGTCGATGTTCGCGACCTCGTGGCTGGCGCTGACGTTCACGCAGTTCTTCGCCGCCGCGATGCTGATGATCACGCTGGACCGCATCGCGGGCACGTCGTTCTTCGTCGCCGAGGAGGGCGGAAAGCCGCTGCTGTACCAGCACATCTTCTGGTTCTACTCGCATCCCGCGGTCTACATCTTCGTGCTGCCGGGCTTCGGCATCACGCTGGAGGTGCTGGCGCACTTCGCGCGCAAGCCTCTGTTCGCCTATCGCTGGGCCGTCGGGGGATTCCTCGGCATCGTGGCCATCAGCGGCATCGTGTGGGCGCACCACATGTTCGTAAGCGGCATGGACAACAAGCTCCTCGCTCCCTTCCTGGTGACGACGGAGATCATCTCGGTGCCTACAGGACTCGTGTTCCTGTCGGCGCTGGGGACCATATGGATGGGGAGGCTCTGGCTCAAGACGCCGATGCTGTTCGCGATGGGGGTGGTGTTCAACTTCCTGATCGGCGGCATCACCGGCATCTTCCTCGCCGACGTGCCGACCGACATCAACCTGTCCGACACGTACTTCGTGGTGGCGCACTTCCACTACACCATCATCGGCGGTGAGATCTTCGCGCTGTTCGCGGCGATCTACTACTGGTTCCCGAAGATCACCGGCCGCATGTACAACGAGCGGCTGGGGCAGCTCCACTTCTGGACGATGCTGATCGCGTTCAACGTCACGTTCATACCGATGTTCTGGGCCGGGCTCCACGGGATGAACCGGCGCATCGCCATCTACCCCGAGGACCTGCAGGCCATCAACGTGTTCATCAGCTCGGCGGGTTTCGTGCTGGGGGCGAGCTTCCTGTTCTTCGTCGCGAACATGGCGTACTCGCTGGTGAGGGGGCCGCGCGCCGCCGCTGACCCGTGGCGGGCCCGGACCCTGGAGTGGCGCGTGACCTCGCCGCCACCCGTCGAGAACTTCCCGGCGCCTCCGGTCGTCACCGGGCATCCGTACGACTACGGGGTCCCGGGCGCTGCCGCGCACGGTGTGCTCGCTATCGCCGGCGCCAGCGTCGAAGCTGACGGTTGGCGGCCGGCTGGACCGGCGCCGGAGGAGAGCAAGCGATGAGTTCGAGCCACAGGGGCCCGGCGGCCGTCTTCACCGGATGGAAAGTCTTCGCCTGGTTGGCCGTTCTGACGATCGTCGAGTACGTCATCGCCATAACAGTTGGGCCGAACCTGCCGGCGCTGGCCGTCATGGGCGTCGTGAAAGCGGCGCTCATCGTGAACTACTTCATGCACATCACGCGCGCGTGGCGAGGAGCGGGAGAAGAGGAATAGATGGTCACGGCAGCCGCGGAACTCGAGAGCGTTCACTACGAGCACGCCGAGCCCAGCCGTCTGAGGCTGAACCAGCTCGGCCTGTGGCTCTTCTTCCTGTCAGAATCGTTCCTCTTCGCGGCGCTGCTGGCAGCGCGCTTCTACCTCACGGGCACGGACCGCCCTGAGCATTTGAACCAGGTCCTCGGCCTGATCATCACCTCGATTCTGCTGCTGAGCAGCCTCACGGCCTACCGCGCCGAGGCGGCGATGGCCGAGGGCGACCGCGCTGGGTTCCTCCGCAACCTGCTCGCGACCATCATTCTGGGCGCCGTCTTCGTCGTCGGCGTCGGCTTCGAGTGGGGAACCGCGGAGTTCAGCCGCCACGAGCCGTACGGCACGTCGTTCTTCTCCATGACCGGCCTCCACGCGTCGCACGTCATCAGCGGCGTCGCGATGATGATGCTGGTGTACTGGCTGGGCGCGAGGGGCCACTTCTCGGCGGATAGCTACTGGGGCGTCGAGGCGACTATCAAGTACTGGCACTTCGTCGACGTGGTCTGGGTCTTCTTCTACCCGGCGCTCTACCTCGTCGGCTGGTAACCTCATGGTCGTGGATGCGCTGCCGGGCCAGCCATCTGGCACGCACCGGTGGCTGAGGGTGCCGGGCTGGCGAGACGCCGCCTGGTGGGCAGGCTCTCTGTTCGCGGGCGTGGCTCTCGCCGGGGGCCTCAGCGTCGCCTCATGGTTCGCGTTCGCGGGCGGACCGACACGCGCGCCGCAGTTCGTAGAGATCGTGATCCCGGCGGGCGCCGCCGAGCGCGTGGCCGCAGGCGAACGGCCGCCTTCCATCCCGTCGAACTTCACCTTCGTCGTCGGCGACACGCTCGTTCTGCGGAACGAGGACTCGGTCCAGCATCAGATCGGCGGGTACACCGTGCCGGCGGGTGGCGTGATCCAGGCGCCGCTCCGCCAGGCCAGTTCGCAGTCGTTCCTCTGCACTTTCCACCCCGCGGGGCAGGTGGGGCTGACGGTAAAGGGGCGATCCAACCCGTGGAGTCTCCTCTGGCCGACATTTCTGCTCGGCATCCCGCTGGGGCTGGCGTTTGGGGCCGTGGCGACGGTTCTCCGGCGCATCGACTGGGACTGAAGGCGGCGCCGCTCTTGGACGCGCCGCCGCGATTTCCTTGACGGGCCGGTAGCCCGATGCTAGGATGCCGCCCAGGAAAGGAGGTGATGCGGATGGCGTATGATAGTTGCGATGGCCGTCGGCCTCGTCCATTCCTCACCTCCTCGGAGGTTCTCGCGTAACCGCCGGGAGAGGTCCCCGAACGGCTAGGCGGAACGGCCTGGCAACTGAAACAGAAGCCGCCCCGGATGACCGGGGCGGCTTTGCGTTTGCCGCCAACGCCAATCGAGCTTGACGTCCAGTGAACCGAACGCAGGATGTCACCCTGAGGGGCCGCCGCAGGCGGGACCGAAGGGTCTAGCGGAACTAACCCGCGTCTTAACTGTTTCGCGCTAGATGCTGAGTCCTTCCGAAGGAGGGACTCAGCATGACAAGTCCGTGTGTGGCGGACCGGGAGTGGCGGATTCACACCCGCCAAGTTGGTTCACCGCTACTCGATGTCGATGCTGCGGCGGGGCAGCGGCCTCTTCTCTGATTCTCCCTCTTCCATCGCCGCCAGCAGCGCGTCGAGCAGATGCCTGACGACGCTCAGGCTATCGCGGCTGGCATCCAGCAGATGGCCCTTCACCTCTTCACTCAGAAGGCGCAGCGCAGGACGCCTGATCTTCAAGACGATCTCGTCGGCGTCGTAGTCGACCTCGATGATTCGCTCGGCCATCTCATGACACCTCCGGCCGCGCGCCGGCGTCAGGCCGCCGGAACGAAATCACCAACCAGCGTCCATCGAACCGTGCGCCGGTGGTCTCCGCCCCGACGAACGAGCGTGGCAGCACGACGTTCCGTCTCTGCGATCCAACCTGCACCAGCAGTTCGTCGCCCGCCTGCTGCAAACGTATGTCTTCCTTCGGCGTGAAGGGAAGCAGAAGCTCAAGCTGGAGCTTGCCGTCGTCCGCGCTCACGCGTTGGACGTGACCATCGTGCAGCACGGCCACCGGATCGGTTTCGCCATACAGCGCCTCGCCGAAGCGGTCGAGCATGTCCAGGCCGAGGACCTCGCGCTCGAAGAGAGGCGCGTTGAGGATGGGCAATGGCGCGAACGCGTCAGACACCTCGCTCATGTACCGCGCCTGCGCCCGCCTCCAGCCGCCGAAGTAGCCATCACCCGCGCCGGGCGGCAGCACGCGGTTACAGACGATGAGGTCGGCCGCATAGCCGTACAGGCTGAGGTAGGTGTACGCCCGCTGCGATTCCTTGATCACCATCTTCTCGGGGTTCAGCACCAGCCTCACGCTGGAAACGGAGCCATCGGTGAGGATGGCGCGCGTGCGCTCCAGACGATCGAACAGCTCCTGCACGGCGGCGAACACGTCATCGCCTGGGAGCGGGAGGTCTGTCACGCGGCTCAACACCGGTCGCGTGAGCCTGGCGATGTTGCGCTGGAGGGGGAATATGTGGCTCAACCACCAGTGCATGACGTCAGGGAGGCTCAGCAGGCGCAGCGTCTCGCCGGTGGGCGCCGTGTCTACCACGATGACGTCGTAAGCGCCCGACTCATGGTAGTTCAGCAGGTAGAGGAGCCCGGCAAGCTCCTCCATTCCGGGAACGACCGCCAGCTCGTCCGCGAGGATGTCGTCGGCGCCGCGCCACGTCATCAGCACGTGCAGCCACTTCTGGAGAGCGCCCCAGTGCTGGTCGATCTCGCGGTAGATGTCGAGCTCTTGCGCCCAGAGGTTCTCGCGGATCTGCCGCGGCTCGCCGCTCAGAGGGATGTCGAGCGAATCGCCGAGGCTGTGCGCGGGGTCGGTGGACATGACCAGCGTGCGGTAGCCGAGGCGAGCCGCGCGCAGCGCTGTCGCCGCCGAGACCGTGGTCTTGCCGACGCCGCCCTTGCCTGTGTAGAGGATGATGCGCATTTGCGTCATTGTACCGTGGCGCCGCCGCCCGGCAGGACCGTTTCCGACGCGCGCCAGAGGTACCAGGTCGCTACGCTGCGATAAGGACGCCACGGCTCGGCGATGCGCTCAACCTCGGCAGGCGAGGGGAGGGCGCCCAAACCGTAGATCTTCTGGATGGCCTTGCGCAGACCCAGGTCGCCGGTAGGCAGCACGTCCGGGCGGCCGAGGCAGAAGATCAGCAGCATTTCGGCCGTCCAGCGGCCGATGCCTTTGACTGAAGTCACCTCCCGGACGACTTCGTCGTCGGGCAGGTCCGCGAGGTCTGGCCGGATGGAGCCGTCGAGGACCTTCGCGGCCAGGTCTTTGAGGTACGCCGTCTTCTGGCGCGAGAGACCGGCGGACCGCAAGGCCTCATCGGGCGTAGCGACCATCTCCTCCGGGCGCGGGGTCGAGCCACCGAAGATGGCCAGCACACGACGCTCGATAGCCGCGGCGGCCGCGCCCGCGAGCTGCTGGTAGAGCACGGCGCGGAACAACGACTGGTACGGATCGCCGCGCGGCTCCAGTTCGAACGGCCCGGCGCCGTCTATGACCGCCGCCAGCCGCGCGTCTACTGCCTTGAGATGGCGGATGGCCGCCTGGGCGTCGTATCGCAGGCCTTCCGAAGTCACGGCTGGCTAACGCGCCAGGTGGTAGGGCACGTCGACGACCACTGTGTTGGGCCGGGCGACCAGCGCCTTCTTCAGGCGCAGGGCAAGCTGGTTGTGCAGGAAGCGCTGCCAGGGCCAGCGCGTGATGAATTGGGGGAGGACGACGGTGACCATCTGCTCGGGCTGCTTGCGATCGAGCGCGTCGACGTAGGCCAGCATAGGGCCCACCAGCGAGCGATAGGGCGACTCGACGATAACGAGGGGCACGTCTGGTACCAGCGCCTCCCACTGCTCGCGCAGACGCTCGCCCTGCTCGCGCTCGTCGGTTACGTGCAGCGCCGTGACGTTTTCGGAGATGGATCGAGCGTAGGCGATGGTCCGGAGGACAGCGCGATTGATTTCGTCCACCGGCACGAGAACTGCCTGTGATCCCGGAGCGCCGGCCTCCGCCAGGAAGGAGCGCTCGGCGTCCGGCTCCGCCGCGGGGGCGGCGGCCGGCGCGAGCTGGGCGTTGACCGTCGAATAGTGGGCCTTTACGCGCCAGAGGAGGAGGATGAGGATGATGATTGCGGCCATGGACAGCCACGCGCCGTCGAGGAACTTCGTCCCTCCAACGATCACGGCTACGACGGCCGTCGCCGCCGTGCCGACGGTGTTGACGGCCAAGGCGCTACGCCAGCCCCGGTCCCGAGTGCGCCACCAGTGGGCCACCATGCCCGCCTGGGACAGTGTGAAGGCCGTGAAAACACCGAAGGCGTACAGCGGAATCAGGCTGTGCGTTTCGGCCCTGAACACGATGAGAAGCAGCGAGGATGCCGCGCCCAGCACTAGAATGCCGTTGGAGAACGCCAGGCGGTCGCCCCGGAACGCGAACTGCTTGGGCATCACCTCGTCGTTGGCCATCACAGAGGCCAGAGCGGGAAGGCCAGCGAAGCTCGTGTTAGCCGCGAGTATGAGGATGAGGGCCGTGGCCGCCTGCACCATGTAGAACAGCGCGTTGTGCCCGAACACCGTGGCGGCGATCTGCGCCACGACCGTCTTTGACTCCGAAGGCATCACGTCGAACTGGTGAGCGAGGACGGTGGTCCCTACGAAGAATGCCGCCAGGATCGCCGCCATCCAGGCGAGGGTGGTGGAGGCGTTCTTGGCCTCGGGCTCCTTGAAGTAAGGCACACCATTGGCGATCGCCTCGATGCCAGTCAACGCCGCCGAACCGGAGGCGAATGCGCGCAGGAACAGGAACAGAGTCAGACCGTGCAAACCGGGCTCGATGGGGTGTGGCGGCTCGGCCGCCGTGAGGTCGTGCCCGAGCATGAGCCGCACGAACCCGGTCACGATCATGGCTCCGAACGTGAAGATGAAGAAGTACGTCGGAATGGCGAAGATGGTGCCTGACTCTCGGATTCCCCGCAGATTGCCGAGCGTGAGAATGGCAACGAAGCCGACTCCGATCTCGATGCGCAGGTCATGAAGCTCCGGCGCTGCCGAGCTGATGGCCGCCACGCCGGCTGCCGTGGAGACGGCCACCGTCAGGATGTAGTCCACGAACAGTGCACCGCCCGCGAGCAGGCTTGGCGCCACGCCCAGGTTCTCCTTCGCCACGACGTATGCGCCGCCCCCGTTCGGGTAGGCGCGAATGGTCTGCCTGTAGGACGTGGCGACGATCGCAGCCAGCGCGGCGATGGCGAAGGCAATGGGGATCGACCTTGTGAGGGCGCCCGTTCCCGCCAAGATCAGGACGAGGAGTATCTCTTCCGTGGCGTACGCCGACGATGACAGGTTGTCGGACGAGAAGATGGCCAGCGCCTTTGTCTTGCTGAGGCGCTCGTGCACGAGCTGCGAAGTAGCGAGCGGCTCGCCGATGAGGATGCGGCGCAGCCAGTAGACCGCGCGCCCGGCCCGCGTCGCCGGACGGATGGCGGCGGTCGTCGCCTCGAACTCGCCGGGGGCGATGCGCCGCAGCTTCTGCTGGCGGCTGGGCGTCAGACGATAGTAGCGGGAACCGGGCTTGGCGCCACGGTGAATCTCATGGAGTTCGACCTCTGGCTCCAGCGAACCGTCGCCTGGGCGTCTGAGCCGGTACCGGCCGTAGCGCTCGAGGTCGTCATCGCCGAGGGGGGCGTCGCCGCCGGCGCCGGGCCGCTCTTCTGTCATTTCAGGTCCGCGCTTCCCGGTCGGGTCCCGCACAGGGGTACCCGCCTCATCACACGAATGGTAATCCCCTTCACGTACATCTGCGAACAGGCGTACGTCAAGGGGTTGGCGTCGCGGTCGCGGCGGGCGTCGCGCTGGTCTCGGGCGTCGGCGTCTTCTTGCCTGGTTTCGGCGTTGCGGTCGGAGGCCGCCCGGCGTAGTTCCCGCTCACCTGCACGGCGACGAAGATCGATAGCTCGCCGCGCTTCTTGTCCTCCAGCACCAGGCGCAGGGTGTACGTGCCCGCGGGCAGGCCGCTCACGTCCCACGCGCCGAGAACGCCGTCGGCCACCGCCGTCGTCGAGCGCGAGATCAGCGTCCAGTTGAGTTCCGTTGGCGGGTCGCCCGCGATGTACTCCAGGCGGTAGGCGATGAAGTCCGCTGACTGCGCCCTGCCCGTGATGCTGACCTGGCCGGAAACCTGGCTGCGATCGGCGGGCGCCCGGATATCGACGGGGATAGTGGCAGCGTCGCCCTCCGGCGGCTTCGCGCCGACTACGGCGACGCGCAGGGCCTTCGCCCAATCGATGGCCTGCGCAAGCCAGAACGGAGGGATGCCTTCCGGCGGCACCAGCGCGAAGAGTTCGACGGCGTAGCGGGACGGCGTGTCAGGTCCGGCGACGTAGCCGGTCCGGACGTCGACCTTCGTCTTCCGCCACCAGTCGTCGTCTTTCTTCGGGAGGTTCTTCGTCGCTAGCAGGTCCGGTGGTCCGGCGAATCTGCAGTCGTCGTCGGCTTTGAGATTCGACGGGACGCAGAGCTTCACGTCGTTGGTTATCCCCTCTGGCCGGGCGAACGCCGCTGGCTCCAGGTTCTCCTCGAATGCGACGACCATGTCGCGCGCGGTCCTGTAGGAGATCGACGTGCTGGTAATGTTGACCATCGGGCTGTTGTCGGCGTTGCCCGCCCACGCTCCTGCTACGATGTGCGGCGTGTATGCGTACGTCCACGTGTCGCCGATGGAGCGGCTGTTCTCGTACGGCTCGCTGGTCCCTGTTTTGACGCCCATAGGCCGGTCGATGGTGAGCGCGCCGCAACCGTAGGTGATGCAGTGGGCCTTGGGGTCCGTCAGGATGCTCGTGATCAGGTAGGCGTTGGCCGGGTCGAGGACCTGCCGCTCGGTCAGGTGTACTTGGTGGTCCTCGGTCACAGGCCAGATGACTTCGCCAGCGCCGTTCTCGATGCGCAGGATCGACACCGGCCGGATGCGGTTATCGGTCGTCGGGACACCACGGAGCTTGCCCATGTTGGGGAACACGGTGTACGCGAACGTGACGTCGGCCAGGCGCACGTCGACGCCGCCGATGGTCAGCGACGGCCCGACCGACTGCTCCGGCGGGAACGTGATGCCCATCTTCTGCATCTGCTCGACGACGCGATCCACGCCAACGTACAGGATCGCCTTGAACGCCGGGACGTTCAGCGAGTTGCCCAGCGCGTTGCGGACGGTGATGGGACCCTGGAAATTCCCCGACGGGTTGCGGGGCGTGAACATGGTGCCGTCGGCGTCCGGGTAGCTGACTTCGCTGTCGAGGATCATCGTGCCCGGCCCCCATCCGAGTTCCTCGAACGTGGTCGCGTACGTGAAGGGCTTGAGGCTTGATCCGGGAGAATTCCAGGCCTGAGCGTTGTCGTTCTGGCCCTGGATGCTTTCGTCGAAGTAGTTGCGGCTGCCGACGTAGACAAGAATCTCCTGCGTATTGGGATCGATGGCCACAAGCGCACCGTTGTGCCCGCCCGACGTGGACTCGAATTCCGATACCCACTTCTCGACGATCTCCTCGCCTTTCTTCTGGAGGTCCAGGTCGAGGGACGTGTAGACGTTTAGCCCGCCGCGGTAGAGCGCCTCCTCACCGTACAGCTCTTCGAGCTGTGGCTTGATGTACTCGAACACCCAGTGGGGCGCCTGGACGGGGAACTTGCGCTGAGTGGCGGTGAGCGGCGTCGCTGCCGAGAGATACACCTGCTCGGCCGTGACGGTGATGTAGTCGTCGGGCCCAACCTGGATGCGCGGGCCGTGCTCCAGCATCAGCGTCATGACCTGGTTGCGGCGCCTGACGGCAGCGTCGGGGTACGCCACAGGATCGTAGCACGTGGGACAGGCCGGGATGCCCGCCAGGAGGGCCGACTCGGCAAGGTCGAGGTCCTTCGCGTGTTTTCCGAAGTACCCCATGGCGGCGGCCTCGACGCCGTTGTAGATGCCGCCGTAGGAAATCTGGTTCACGTACCACTCGAGAATCTGCTCCTTCGAGTACTTGCGCGTCAGTTCCAGCGCGTACACGGTCTCGCGGAGCTTGCGGTCGATGGAACGCTCGGTACGCTCCTCGGGCGGGATGTAGACGTTCTTAACGAGCTGCTGCGTGATGGAGCTACCGCCTGAGCCCTGCAGCACGCCCAACTCTCCGGGGAAGAAGTTCTCCCAGCCGGCGCGCGCCAGGCCCTTCCAGTTGATGCCCGGGTTCGACCAGAAGCTCGCGTCCTCCGTC
>JBBITS010000035.1:0-14974 GCA_037440665.1 Chloroflexota bacterium | reverse complement strand
TTCACCGCGGAGACTACACCGTCTTGTTTTTACAGCAATCCTGGGACGCGACCGATCGAAGCGCCGTGCTGAACGAATGGCGCGGGGACCACCCCCCGCCACTGGAGCGGCTCCCTCTCAACTACGACGAAGCTACGCTCAGGACCATCGAGCAGATCGATGTCTTGTGGCTGAAGGGCCGGTCCATCAGGCGGGCCTTCGAAGTCGAACATACGACGTCAGTATACTCAGGCATCCTCCGAATGGCAGACCTGCTCGCCCTACAACCGAACATGGATATACGGCTGCACATCGTCGCGCCGGCGACTAGGAGAGATAAGGTGTTCCAAGAACTGAGCCGGCCGGTGTTCTCGCTTCTAGAGAAAGGTCCTCTGTCGGACAGTTGCACCTACTTGTCGTACGAAAGCGTCCGAGAGCTGGCGGACCTGCGGCACCTGTCCCACCTCTCCGACAGCGTGGTTGAGGAGTACGCCGAAGAACCGGATTAGCCCACGTGAGAGTGCTGACCATTCCCTTCCCCGTTTGCCCCTCCTACGCCCCTGCCCTACACTGAACTTCGCGATGCGCCCAGAGGGGCGCGTACGTTTCTGGACGAGAGAACCTAGAACCAAGAACCAAGAACCCAGGACCTGGAACCTGGGACCAAGGACCTGGAACCGAAGCCGGGAAGCGATGCCGTCGTCCTCCAGGCGCGAGTGGGAAGAACAGACCTACCGGCCCGCCGTCGACAAGTCCGGCGAGCGCGATACGCCGTTCCAGACGTCGTCCGGCAAGCCCGTCCAGCCCCTGTATACGCCCGAGGACCTGGACGGCTTCGACTACGCGGAGAAGCTCGGCTTCCCCGGCCAGTACCCCTACACCCGCGGCGTCCAGCCCACCATGTACCGGGGCCGCTTCTGGACCATGCGCCAGTACGCCGGCTTCGCCGACGCCGAGGAGTCGAACCGGCGCTACCGCTACCTCCTGGAACAGGGGCAGACCGGCCTCTCCGTCGCCTTCGACTTGCCCACCCAGATCGGCTACGACGCCGACGACCCGATGGCCGAGGGCGAGGTCGGCAAGGTCGGCGTGTCCATCTGCTCCATCGACGACATGGAGACGCTGTTCCGCGATATCCCGCTGGAGCAGGTCACGACGTCGATGACCATCAACGCCACGGCATCGATCCTGCTGGCGCTGTACGTCGCCGTCGCCAAGCGCCAGGGGGCAGACCTCGCGAAGATCGGCGGCACGACGCAGAACGACATCCTGAAGGAGTACATCGCGCGCGGGACGTACATCTTCCCGCCGCGCCCGTCGATGCGTCTGGTCACCGACGTCTTCGCGTACTGCAAGGACCATCTGCCCAACTGGAACACCATCAGCATCAGCGGCTACCACATGCGCGAGGCCGGCTGCACGGCGGGCCAGGAGGTCGGCTTCACCATCGCCAACGCCATCGCGTACGTCGACGCGGCGCTCGAGGCGGGCCTCGCGGTCGACGAGTTCGCGCCGCGCCTGGCCTTCTTCTTCGCCTGCCACAGCCTGTTCCTTGAGGAGATAGCGAAGTTCCGGGCCGCCCGCCGCCTCTGGGCGCGCGTCATGAAGGAGCGCTACGGCGCGAAGGACCCGCGCTCGATGATGTTGCGCTTCCACACCCAGACGGGCGGCGCGACGCTCACCGCCCAGCAGCCGTACAACAACATCGTGCGCACGGCGTTGCAGGCGCTGTCGGCCGTGCTCGGCGGCACGCAGTCGCTGCACACGAACTCGTACGACGAGGCGCTGGCGCTGCCGTCGGAGAAGGCGGTGCAGATCGCCCTGCGGACGCAGCAGATCATCGCCTACGAGAGCGGCGCCGGCGACACCATCGACCCGGCGGGCGGCTCGTACTACATCGAGAAGATGACCGGCGACGTCGAGGCCGAGGCGGACGACTACATCCGCCGCATCGACGAGATGGGCGGCGCCCTGCGGGGCATCGAGCTGGGGTTCCAGCAGCGGGAGATCCAGGAGAGCGCCTACCGCATGCAGCGCGACGTCGAGGCGAAGCGCAAGATCGTCGTCGGCGTCAACGAGTACGCCGAGGACGACGAGCAGCCGCCGGTCCTCATGCGGGTCGATCCGGCGGTGGAAGCGAAGCAGCGCCAGCGGCTGGCCGCGCTGCGCGAGCGCCGCGACCAAGAGAGCGCGCGGGCGCTGCTCGAACGTCTGGGCGAGGCGGCGGCCGGCGACGAGCGGCTGCTGCCGCTGTTCATCGAGTGCGTGGAGAACGAGGTCACTCTGGGCGAAATCTGCGGCGTGCTGCGCCAGGTCTGGGGCGAGCAGCGGGAGTCGCTGGTCGTCTGACCAAGGCGCGCGCCGCCGGGAATACCCTTCAAACCCCACAGCACCCGCCGACGCTCTCGTAGGGAGCCGTCACCCGGCTGTCCGCTGGAGGAGCGCGATGTCGCTGAAAGACGATCTGATCAAGGCCATCGAGGAGGCGTACGACGACTTCGCCGCCGCCCTGGCCGGTCTTGGCACCGACGAAATGGCGAAGCCCTGGCTCGACGGCTGGGGCGCGCGGGACCTCGCGGCGCACGTCATCGGTTGGTACCGCGAGCTGGGCGGCGTGCTGGATCGCATGAGCCGGGGCGAGCGCCCCGTGCCCGAGGGCGTCGACTACGGCGACACCGACGCCTGGAACGCGCGGTTCGCTGAAGAGTTCAAAGGCTACACCGCGCCGCAGATCATGGCCGAGCTGGTGAAGGCGCGCGACAGCTTCCTGATCGTCTGTCGCAGCCTGCCCGAGAGCAAGATCGTCGAGGGCAAGACGGCGTGGCGTCTGATGAGCGAGGCCACGGCGTCGCACGTGCGCGAGCACGCGGCGCAGATCCGCGAGTGGCGCGGGCGGTCCACGTGAGGGACGCGCGTCGCGCCGACATCCTGGCAGGCCGGTCTCAAGACCGGCCCCTACGTGCCGGCAATCCGTCGTAGGGGCGAGTCTTCAGACTCGCCCGCGCATCCACGAGGTTACTGAACGCCGGCCACCCTGAAGGGTGGCCTTCATTTCGCGTAAGGGCTGGGCCACCTTCCCCCGTAAGGTCGCGCTTCCAGCGTGACCGTTGCCACCCCTACGCCCCACGCAGCGCCAGCGTCCGCTCCAGCAGCCGCGGCATCAGATCCCCGGCGTTGCCGCGCAGCACCGCCGAGCAATACTCCGTCAGAGGCGTCTCGTACTTGTTCACCTCGATGAGCGACCCGCCCCGCTGGTACACGACAACCGGGTACTCCGCCGCAGGGTACACCGTCGCCGACGTGCCGATGACCAGCATGAGGTCGGCCTGACGGGCCTGCCGCGCGCACTCCTCCAGGGCGTCCATGGGGATGGGCTCGCCGAACATCACCGTGTCGCCCTTGACGACGCCCGCGCACTCCGGGCAGCGCGGCGGTATCTCATCGATGGGGAACTCGTCGACGGGCCAGCGGCGGTTGCAGCCGGTGCAGCGCAGCTTCGTCCGGTTGCCGTGGATCTCCGTGATGCTGACGCTGCCCGCCAGCGTGTGCAGGTTGTCGATGTTCTGGGTGATGACGTGACGCACCAGGCCCTCGCGTTCCATTCCGGCGAGCGCGTAGTGGGCAGGGTTGGGCGCGGCCTCCGTCAAAGCCTTCACGAACTCCTCGTCCGCCGACGCCGCGAGACGGTTGGCCCAGTACTCCTCCGGGTTGCGCATGAAGCGCTGATAGCCGTCCATGGGCGGCTCGCCGCGCTTCGTCCAGACGCCGCCCGGGCCCCGGAATGGCGGTATGCCGCTCTCGACCGATATGCCGGCTCCGATCAAGGCAATGGCGTGGCGGGCGTTCGCCAGCAGGCGCGCGGCAATATCGAGCTGCCCGTCGAGGTCGATCTCGGTCATGTCAGTGGGTTCTCAGCTCCCCTTCGGCCGTCCGCAGGTGGTGGACGTCGTTCAGGCTGTGCACCGCGCGCCGCCCTTTGCCCGCGGCCACCACGTTGATGGCGGTGTTGGCTGGTCGGAAGAACATGTCGTAGGGCGCCCCGACCACGTGGCCAGCGTACGCGTTGATCACGCCGCCGTGGCAGACGACGGCCACGCGGTCGCCCGGGTGGCGCGCGATGATGGCCTCGATGCCGTTGATGCACCGGCGGCGGAAATCGAAGCTCGACTCCGAGTACGGGTAGACGTCCCACTTCTTTTCGACCAGCATGCGCTCGCGGATGCCCGCCAGCAGGTCGCGGCCCAGGAACTCCTCGACGGTCTTATCGGGCGGGACGTCGCGCCAGATCTCCACCTCGCGCAGGTCGTCGCTGATGATGACGTCGAGGCGGTGGTGGCGGGCGACTTCGGCGGCGGTCTCGCGGGCGCGGCGCAGCGGGCTGGCGTAGACGGCGTCGATGTGCTCGACCGACAGCCGCTCGCCGAGGAGGCGCGCCTGCATGCGCCCGGTCTCGCTCAGGGGTGGATCGAACAGGCCTCCGACGGGGCCGAACACGTCCACGTCCTGCTGCGCGTGGCGGATCAGCAGCAGCTCCGTGATGTCGGGCACGCCGGTGAGGAAGGCGAGGTCGAAGGCGCCGACCGGCCGGCCGCGGGGGCGCTCGCGCTTCTGGGCGTCGTCATAGCGTTCAGACGTCAACCGCTATCCCTTCTGCTCCATGGGCTTGCCGTGGCACATGAGCTGGCCGTTGCCGCCCTTGGTAACGATGAACTCGGACCCGCAGACCGTACAGACGTACCGCTTTCCAACGACATTCGCCATGACGGTACCTCTGGAGATTCCGCCTCATTCTAGCGTGAAGGCGGCCTTTCTCGGCCGCTAGCCGGCTGTCACACTGCCCGTGCCGGAACAGACGTCCCGCCCCGCCGTCAGGTGCACGCTAAGACGCCGACTGCGGGAGCGAAGGAGAGAACCGCGATGAGAATCCGCCGCGCCGAAGCCGCCGACCGCGAAGCCGTCGCCGTGCTGCTGACCCGCTTCCATTCGCTCGAAGAAGTCCCCCGCGACTGGTTCAACCGCCCGGAGCGCGGCACCGGGTGGAACGCCGCGGCGGCGGGATTCGACCTCCTCCTGCAGAATCCGCACTACGGCTTCGTCCTGCTGGCGGAGGACGGCGCCGGGACGGCGGTAGGAGTGATGACGGTGCTGTTGAAGGTGAGCACGGGAGCGGGAGGCATCGTGCCGGTGGTGGACGACATCTACGTCGAGCCGGTGGCACGCAGGAGCGGCGTCGCGCGGGCGATGGTTCAGTACGTCATCGACTTCGCGCGAGAGCGCGGCTATCCCCGCGTCGATACCCAGGTTGAGGAGTACAGCCCGACCAGCGGCCCGTTCTGGCATGGCATCGGCTTCGAGCGCATCGGCGAGTACCGCGTGAGCCTGCCGGTGACCTAGGGCAGCGCCAGAACGGCCAGGAACCGGGCCGGGGTCACGATGCCAACGCCCTCGTACGAGCCCAGCTCGAGCAGATGGCTGTCGCCGGTCACAATGTAATCGGCCCGGGCTGTGATGGCCGCTTCGAGCACGCGGTTGTCCGTGGGGTCGCGCCGAAGAATCTCCAGGGTGACCTCAGGCTCCACGACGACGGCATTGCGCTCGAATTCCCTGACGAATGCAAGTATTCTCTCCCTAGTCCAGCCGATGCGACGGCTGATGCGCGGGCGTTGGGCGACGTCTCCGAGTTCAGCGAGAAGGGCAGGGGACGTCACTGGTACGAAGGCGCGTTCTCTTGCCGCGTGAACAATCCTGTCAGGGACGCTGCCCGCTATCAGCAGCGCGCTCACCACGACATTGGTGTCAAGTACCGCCTTCACTTCAGGCGGATTCCTTCGTCACGCTCCTTCGGCTCTCCCGCCGGACCTCTGCGATAGCCAGAGCGATGTCGCGCTCGATCTCTTCCACCGACACATCTTTGTTTCTCTCCTGCGCCTCAGCGAACATCTGCATCAGCCGGTCGCGGCTTCGCTCGATGGACTCGTATTGCTCCATGGGGATCACCACCGCCATTGGCTTGCCCGCGCGCTCGATGACCACCTCGTCGCCCCGGTAGTAAACGCCCTCCAGCAGCTGGCCCAACTGCCGGCGCGCCTCTAGAGCTGATACCCTGCGCTTCACCGTTCTCACCTCCTGCAATGACTGTATCAATTGTATCAGTTGTGATGCCCGGCCGGGAGGGCGCTCCGGCCCCTCGCCTCCCGCGCCCCGACCCGGCACAATGGCAGCGCCAGACGTCTCGCTCCCGCACCAGCCGAGGCCAGCGCATGCCCGACGTCATCAAGCTTCCCGAGCGTACAGTTACCGTCGCCCGCCGCTGCGACGTCCTCGTCGTGGGCGGCGGCCCTGCCGGCCTCGCCGCCGCCGTCGCCGCTGCGCGCCAGGGGGCAGACGTCGAGCTGGTCGAACGCTACGGCTACCTCGGCGGCCTGGCCTCGGGCGGTCTCATCGTCCTCCTGCTGACGCTGGACGACGGGCGCGGGAATCAGGTTATCGCCGGCCTGTGCCAGGAGTTGGTCGAGCGGCTCGAGCGCCGGAGCACGTGTTTCTATCCGCCGAAGGATGAATGGGGCAGCCCGGATGAAGCGCTCATCGACCGTTATCGCCGCTGGGGGCTGGTCTGGGGCTCTGGCCCGCACAAAGTGCGCTACTCGGTGGCCTTCGATCCAGAGGAGTTCAAGTTCGTCGCCAACACGTGGACCGCCGAGGCCGACGTCCGCCTCCTGTATCACCGCTGGGCGTCGGACGTGGTTCTCGACGGCGAGCGCGTCACGCACGTCGTCTTCACGTCGAAGGCCGGGTACGAGGCCATCGCAGCGGACGTGGTGATCGACGCCACCGGCGACGGCGACGTCTTCACCATGGCGGGCGAGACTTCCGAGAAGGAAGAGGTTCACCCCTGGCTCTGGTTTCGCATGTCCGGCGTCGACTTCGACCGCGCCCGGCGCCGAGGTCAGGACGGCGAAGGCGGCTTCTTCTTCCGGACGGTGAGGCCTGGGCAGGCGCTGCTGCCCTGGGGCGCAGCCGGGCGCATCGACCGCCGCATCGACGCCACGAACCCCGACGATCTCACCTACGCCGAGGTCGAGTGCCGGCGTATGGTCATGGACGAGGTCGACCGCCTGCGCGCGCAGGTTCCCGGCTTCGAGAACGCCTACCTCACCGACGTGGCTCTCACGCTCGGCATCACCGAAAGCCGGAGGCTCACGGGCCGCTACGTGCTGGCCCGCGACGACCTCGACCGCCGGTTCGATGATTCCGTCGCCGTCACGGGCCACTGGACGAAGTACGACTGCGTCTACCGCATCCCCTACCGGAGCCTGCTGCCGCAGCGGGTGACGAACCTGCTCGCCGCGGGGCGCTGCATCAGCGTCGACCATCGCGTTCACCACGCGACGAAAGAAATCCCGGCGTGCTTCGCCACAGGAGAGGCCGCGGGCGTCGCCGCCGCCATGGCCTCCGCGCGCTCACTGGCCGTGGCCGACGTGCCGGTCGCCGACCTGCGGGCGCGCCTGCGCGCAGCCGGAGCCATCGTGGAATGACGCCACAGGCAAAGCGTGCGCGGACCAGGCACGCCGCCGCCATCGGCGAGATCGTGCGCAGGCTGGAGGGGGCCTACGGCGCGACGGCGTGGCGTCCTCACCGAGACCCAACGTCGGAGCTGGTGCTGACTATCCTGTCGCAGAGCACGTCCGACGCCAACTCCGGGCGGGCGTTCGCGCGGCTGCTCCAGCGCTACCCCTCGTGGCGCGATGTCATGGACGCACCCCTGCCCGAACTGACGGAGGTCATCCAGCCCGGAGGCCTGGCGCCCACCAAGGCCCCGCGTATTCAGGATGCCCTGCGCGAAGTCCTGGCCCGGACCGGTAGCTTCGACCTGTCATTCCTGCGCGGCCTGTCAATGGAGGACGCGCGCGCGTGGCTGCGCAGCCTGCCCGGCGTCGGGCCCAAGACCGCCGCCTGTGTGCTGCTCTTCTCGCTGGGACTGCCTGCCATGCCCGTGGACACGCATGTGCACCGCGTCGCCCTGCGCCTTGGCCTCGTGCAGCAGGGGACCACGGCCGAGAAGGCTCACGGCCTCCTGGAGCGCGCCGTGCCGCCCGAGGACGTTTACGCCTTTCACATCGCGTTGGTCAAACACGGACGGCGCGCCTGCGCCGCGCAACGCCCCAGATGCGGCGAGTGCGTGCTGCAGGACCTCTGCCCCAGCGCCGGCACGGCGGGGTAGCGGCGCGAGGCCTGGCCTACATGGCCAGGCCGACGTCGATCTTGTTGATCTGGTCCTGGTCGTTGAATCCCAGCGTGATCTTGATCGGGCCGAACGGCGCGCCCGTCGCGACGATCTTCACGGCGTCGCCCTCGGCCTCCGGCTCCGACCACTGGAGCTGCATACCGCCTCCGCCCGCCGGACGGTTGCGGATGCCCGCCTCCACAGCGGCCTTGCCCGTCTGCGTCCCCGTCATCGGGTTCGACGCCACGACGTCCTCGGCGAGCATCGCCACCGCCTCGTCGATCTTGCCGTCCGTCTGAAGCTGGATGTACCGCTTCGCCAGCCCAAGTCTGTCCGCCATCTACGTAGCCTCCTTTGGCACGTGATTGCCAGAACGGGCTGCCGCCCGTCAGTGTCCTCGCCCGCCCGGCACGCCCGCCAGGTCGGGCCGCCCCGACCAGAACCAGGCGGCGTTGGTCGCGCTGACGCCCATCAGCATGCCGCAGAGCGCCGACGGGTGGATGAACAGCGAGTCCGGCTGATCGCGATCCGTGAGGTCGGCGAAGCGCAGGTTCCGTTCCCGCAGGCGCGCGGCGATGGCTCTGACGTCGGGCGCCTCGACGAAGCACATGTACAGGCTGTCGCCGCGCTTCGTGTGAAAGCGCCCCATCGCCTTCTCGCGATCCGTGATCTCCGCGATCTCAATGCGGTCCAGACGCCCCGGAGGGTCGAACAGCGTTAGCGTCCCGGTGTATCCGTACTCCGCGCTCGTTATCCTGTGGAAGCGCGAGGCGTCCAGAGCGAACATCGCCGTGTACCGCTCGGCCGCGGCTTTCCAGTCCCCGACGACGTTGGTGACCTCGTACAGGAACGAGATGAGGCCCACAGGCTCGCGCTCGACGGCGGGCGAGATGACGGCGCGCATCCCGAGCGTATGCTCCGGCGCGATGAAGAGCTGGCCGCCTTCGGCGTCGAACTTCAGACCCTGCAGTTCGAAATACTCGGCCAGCCTGACGACGTCCTTCGCCGAGAAGCCTGCGGCGAACAGGCCATCGCCCCACTGAGCGACGTGCTGGCTGACCGGCCCTTCGCCGTCAGGCTCCAGCAACTCGAACTCGCTGATGCCTGCCTGCATCACCGTCCGACGGGCACCCAGGAGCGCGATCTTGTCCTCACGAACCTTCTCGGCGCCCAGGACGTGGCGGAACGTGTTCTCTGCCCTGGCGCGGTCGCTGACCGCCAGTTGCACCCGGTCCACGCGTTCGAGCATGGGCGTCCTCGCTTCGCCCTCGATGTCGTGAAGGCGGGCGGTATCGTACTCCCACGGCGGCGCAGGCGCAACGGCCATAAGCGCGTGACCCACCCGGCCGGGTGGGTCACGTGAGAGCAGGAGTCAGGGGCCCCGCCGTCTAATCCCAGACGATGTCGCCCGGGTCGCGGTCGAACGGGCCCAGGGCGTCCTTCCACTTGTAGATGATCAGCGTGTCCATCAGTTCCGAGGCCTCGCCGCGCCGCTTCTTGCCCATCTCGGTCTTCAGCGTGTCAACCGCGCCGTGGACGGCCGGGCCGAACAGCGATTCGAGGTAGGCGGGCGGGATGCGTGAGCCGTTCTCGTTGACGCTGCCGTCCGGGTTGAGCGGGGCAGGGCTCAGCGGCGGCACATAGTAGACGTTGGGCTTCGTCTCCCACTCCGGGTGCAGCGGCACAGCTACCTTCCACTTGTTGACGAGCTTCGCCACCGCGCCGTACTCGTCGTCGAGGAAGCCGATGAACGCCGCCCGGCCAGGGCACTGGCGCACGCAAGCCGGTGCGACGCCCAACTCCAGACGCGGGAAACAGCCGATGCACTGCTGGCTGACGTTTCGCGACGCGTTGAAGTAGATCTTCTTGTAGGGGCAGGCGCGTGCGCACGCCTGCGCGCCCTGGCACAGGTCCTCGTTGCGCAGGACCAGCCCGTCCTCCTCGCGCTTGAAGAGCGCGTCGTTGGGGCAGGCTTCCACGCAACCGGGCTGCGCGCAGTGGTTGCACAGCCTGGGCAGGTAGAAGTAGTAGGCGTTGGGGAACTCGCCGCCGCCCTCGTCCTCGTCCCAGTTCGGGCCCCAGGTCTTGCTGCCCGCGATCTTCTGGAGGTGGACGTTGCGGCCCTTGCCGCCGCGCAGCACCTCGTCGTAGTTGTAGTCCCAGCCCCCGCCGAACTCCTCGGGCGTGGGCAGCTTGCCAAGCTGCGCCTTGCCGTTCTTGTAGCCGCCGCCCATCTGTTCCCAGCCTTTGGGCGTGCCCTGGCCGGGCTGGGTGTTGACGGTCATCCACCACTGGTGCTCGGTCCCGTCATCCTGCGTCCAGAGGATTTTGCAGGCGACGGAACACGTCTGGCAGCCGATGCATTTGTTGAGGTCGAAGACCCACGCCAACTGGCGCTTGGATGGTGTAATCGTGCCCATCAGACCTTCTCCACTTCTCCTTCCACCCGTGGCTACGTGGAGCCCCGGCCTCTACTTCACCTTCTCCACGTCGACATGCACGGCGCGGTCCGCCGGAATGGGCTGCCAGTGCAGTGGCCGGTACTGCAGATGGCCGTAACCACCGGCGAGGCCCAGCCACTTGACGTGACCCGGTTCGGCGTCCGCCTGGCTGTACCACTCCTTGTGCGTGTACGGCTCGAAGCCGTTGTAGACGATGACCTGTCCGGGGCGCACCGAGGGCGACAGCTTGGCCGTGATGAGGAACGAACCTACGTCGCTGACCACGCGCACCCACTCGCCGTTCTCGATCTTCTTTGCCTTGGCGTCTTTGTCGTTGATGAACACGAACGGTTCGCCGCGGTGCGTGTTGAGAATGATGTTGTTGGTCTGGTTCATCGAGTGGATGCTCCAGCGGTTGTGGCCGCTGGTCATCTTGAACTGGCGCTTCGGACCGCCGTGCCCGGGCGGCTCCTTGTGCACCGGCAACGCCTCGCCGGCCTCGAGGAACCACTCGTGGTCGATGTAGTACTGGGCGCGGCGCGTCAGCGTCGGGTAGGGCATCTTGTCTTCGGTGTGCCAGCGGAAGGGGTTGTGCACCTCGTCGGGCTTTATGGTCGAAGCCTGGGCCAGGCCGTGGCCGACGAAGCCCCAGCCCGTCCAGCGGACGTGCCCCTTCTGGCGCACGACGTCGAGCGTGGTGTCCGGCGGCAGAATGCCGTACACGGCGTCGTCGCGGATCGTCTCGTCCATCCGGCGCTCCTGGTCCATCAGCGCGCCGTCGTAGGTCAGGGTGCTCACCAGGTTCTTCAGGCTGCGGGTGACGCCGTTGCGGTCGGTGAACTCGGTCATTTCGCGCGCCGCGGCTCGCTCCTCGATGGCCTGGACGATGCCAATGCCGATGTCGAAGTCCGTCTTCGCCTGATCCGGAGGCGGCACGGCCTGGTCGCAGAGCACGAAGTTCAGGTGGTGCACCGAGGGCATGCTCGTGCCCATCTTCTCGTAGTGCTGGGCTGCGGGAAGAATGTAGTCGGCGTGCAGGCCCGTGGTGTTGATGCGGAAGTCCACGGAGACGATGCACTTGAGCTTCGGCCAGACCTTCTCCAGCAATAGACGCTGGCCGCCGCGCTGACGCCGCAGCACGTTACCACCCGACTCGAAGAGAATCCTGGGCTCCACGTCCTGATAGGCCTGCGCCAGGCCGGCGTTCCACCAGCCCTTGTCGATGGCCTCGTTCAGGTACTCGTCAAAGGTCTTCTTCATCGACGGGTCGTTGTTGTCGGGGTTGTTCCAGCGCTCCTTGTATCCGTACTGGTAGTACCAGAGGAACGCCGGCGGGATCATGCGGCCCAGGCCGCCCAACTCCGAAGCTACGGTAGCGGCGCGGTTGGCGAGCATCTCCATGGTCAGCGTCGGGTCGTCGCCGCCGAGCATCCGGCGCGCCTTGGTCAACGTGGTGATGTACTCCCGCGAGGCCTCCTGGCCCAGCCTGCCCTTGCCCCGGATGAAACTGCCGCCGTCGAGCCCGGCGATGGCCCACGAGCGGGTACCCGTCCCCTTCTTGCCCCAGTTGCCGGTCAGGCCCAGCAGCAGGGTCATGCCGCGCTCGTACAGGTCGCCGTGGTAGTACTTGCCCGAGTTCCAGCCGATGAAGATCTTCGTGCGGCGCGTCGCCACCTTCCGGGCCAGCGACGCGATCGCGTCCGGGTGGATCTCGCAGATCTTCGACACCTTGTCCAGCGTGTAGTCCTCGAGCTGGCGGCGCAGTATCTCGAACACAGGCTCGCACTCGACTACGCTGCCGTCCTTCAGCGTGACCTTCAGCGAACCTTCCAGCGCCGGCTGGATGTCGCCCAGCGCCAGCGTCGCGCGCGGCGCTGGCGCGATGACACGTGAGCGCTCGTCCATGAAGTAGAACTGGTCGTCGCGGCCGCCGTCGACGATGTCGCTGTCGCGCAGGAACCGCTGATTATCCTTGCGGACCAGGAACGGCAGGTCGGTCTGCTCCTGCACAAACTTCTTGTTGTAGATGCCAGCGTCGATGATGACCTTGCACATCCCCAGCGCCAGCGCCGTGTCGGTGCCGATGCGCACAGGCAAGTGGTAGTCGGCGTGGATCGCCGATGGGCTGAAGTCGGGCGCGACCGTGACGACCTCGCCGCCGTTGTACCGCGACTCGGCGACGTAGTGATACCAGTGGATGTTGGTGTAGACGGGGTTCGCGTGCCAGATGAGGGTCAGCTCCGCGAGGAACCAGTCATCCATCGACGACACCGGGTTGAAGACGCCCCAAGTGATGTAGAAGCCGGGGCTGAAGTCCTGGAACTCGGAGTTGCCGTCGGTCGTGGGCGCGCCGACGACCGTGGTGAACACGCGGGCGCCGCCCGCGCCCGGCTCAGGCGTCATCAGATTGATGATGGACTCAGGCCCCTGGGCTTCAAGGGCGTCGAGGACGTGATCGGCGATCTCGTTGTAGGCCTGCTCCCAGGCGATCTCCTGCCACTTGCCCTCGCCGCGCTCGCCCGCCCGCTTCAGCGGCCGCGTGACGCGGTCCTTCGAGTAGTGAATGTGGCACCACGACGCGCCCTTCTGACACCCCATGGGGTTCATGTCGGGAACGCCCTGTTCGATCACCGGCAGCGTGCCACTCTGCTCCTCGCGGATGATCTTGCCGTCCTTGACGTACACGCGCCACGGACAGCCGCCCGGATAGCAGTCGACGGAGTGACTGCCCCAGGTCCACTTGTCCCACTTCCACTTGTCGCGATAGCGGTCGGCCCATGCGCCGGCGGCGCTGCGCTTGGCGGCTTGCTGTGTCACCTCGCCTCCTCCTGAACCTCACACGCCGGGTTGATGGTCGAGACGCTTCAGAAGGCCCATCGCGGCGCCTTCTTCCAGGCGTCGGTGATGTCCGTCAACGAACCCTGCCACGACGGACCCCGTCGCGGCTATATCAAGACCTATATATGGAAGCTCTGTGGTACACGAACGACACGGCGTTATGAATACCACGACCGCCCGAAGTGGTGGTTGGGCCATTTGGCCCGTCTTGTTGTCCAAAGGGACCAAAGCCCGACGGGGCGCCAGGCGCAGGCCTGCCCCCTACGGGCTGTCGTCCTCCACAGCGCATGGCGGTTCGTCCAGGTCTACCCGCGGTCCAGGCATGACGCCCCCGAACGCGGCGGCTCCGGTCGTCCGAAGAGGATTGACGTCCGGCTGCACGCCCAGCTCGCGGGCGTCGGCGGCGACGCTCGCGGCGGCGGCGCGAACCAGGTGATAGCAGGCGCTCTCACCGGAGGCCTCGCAGATGCGTTCAGCGAACATGCTCAGCCAGCCGCCGGCGTGATGGCGCACGAACTGCGCCCGCGCCGACGCGCACAGCCCGGCGCGCTCGTTGTCGCCCTTCGCCGCGGCGTGCGCTTCCTTCACCAGCATGAACGAAAGGTACTCCAACTCAGCCGCAGCGTGATCGGGCTTGTCGCCCTGGATGGCGACACCGAACGCACGATAGAAGCCCGCGACATCGGCGACCTCGGCCACGCTGCCGCCAGACGTGTACGACGTCTCGTACGGCGGCGGGACAGAACGGTCGAAGATCCGCGAGTGATCCAGTCGCAGCGCGCCGGGATCATCCGCGCTCAGCGCCGCCGCCCGCCGAGCGTGCGCCGCGGCCTCGTTCCAGCCGAGTTCTTCCAGCGTCTGCGCCAGGCGCTCCGGTCCCGCATCCGCGTCCCCCCACGAACGTGCGCTGCCGCAGAGACGGGCTAGCGCCAGATATGCCAGCGCCTTGAGCTGCAGACGCTCAACGTCCCGGGCGACGGCTGTCGTTCCCGCCATCAGGACACAGCCTCGAGAACTACCTTACCCATGGCGCTGGGCGACTTCCGCGAGCCGCGATCCTGCGCCGCGCCTGACCACACCGTGACGACGAGGGCGTACGTTCCTCCCGCCTCCAGCGCCGTCTCGCCGCTGTTCGACGCCTTGAGGTCGCGCGCGAGAACGACCTTCCAGCGTCCGTCTGCCCACACGCCCCGGCCCAAGGCGTCCTGAGTCGCCATGTGCTCCAGAGTGCCCGGCCCCTTGCCGAGGATCTTCTCCACGGGCGACGGCTTCACGGGATTGGACAGCAGGTTCCCCGCCGACCAGCCGACGAGCCACGGGCGGCCCTCCTGAGGGTAGTCGGCCGAGATTTTCAGCGGACGCTCAGCATCCACCAGGGGCGGATAGAAATCGAACGCGACGTTGGGGAACGCCACCTCCAGGTCCTGAAACCCGGCGTCGATGTCCTTCTGCCAGTCGGCGCGCCAGCAGAGGATGCTGGCGGGTACCTTCA
>JBBITS010000034.1:0-15024 GCA_037440665.1 Chloroflexota bacterium | reverse complement strand
GACCAGTGTCGTGGCAAACTCGGTCTGAGTAAGCGGCTCGAAGCGCGGGTCCAGGAGCTGGCCGCCGCCCAGGCCGCGCTCGCCGCCCGCCTCGATGGTCTCCTAAACCGCATCACCGCTCTTGAAAGCGAGCCCATCACGCCTCTCGCAGAGTCTAGTCTGCGACCGCCCGAGTTCATCGCGAAATCACCCGAAGAGCCAGCGCCTGCGCCGCGCGCCATCGAGGTCACGGTGGCTGGCGTCGACGGCTTCGAAGGGCTGATGGAGCTTCAGCGCGCCATGCTGTCGGTTCCCGGCGTCGCCGCGGCGCCGGTTCTCCGCTTCCAGGGCGGCAGCGCGGCGCTGACCGTCTCGCTGGACCAGAACGTCGACGTCGAAGACCTCGCCCCTGCCCTGACAGCGTTCCTCGGTCGCGCCGTCGAGGTCGAATCTGGCGCGGACGAAGCGCTCGCGCTGCGTGTTGCCTCCTCTGCCGAGCAGACTGTCGAACGACCGGGGTCCGGCGTTTAGACTGACCTTGTGCGGATCCGCAGCCTCTCGCTGACCAACTTCCGGAACTACCGGCGGCAGGAACTCGACCTTCCGCCCGGCCGCGTATTGGTGCTGGGCGCCAACGCCCAGGGCAAGAGCAATCTGCTGGAGGCGCTGTTCCTGCTCGCCACCACGCGCTCGACCCGTGCACTCACCGACGCCGAACTGATCCACGAGGAGGCGCGCGAAACACCGCAGCCTGTGGCCCGAGTAGCGGGCGTCGCCGAACGAAGATCAGGTGAGGTCGCCGTCGAGATCGCCATCGTCGGCAGGCCCGGCGCGCGCGGCCTGGTGGCGTCGAAGCGCCTGAAGGTCAACGGCGTGGCGCGCCGCCAGGCCGATGTCACCGGGCAGATCAACGCCGTGCTATTCACCACCGACGACATCGCGCTCATCACAGGGTCGCCGTCGGAGCGGCGGCGCTATCTCGATCTCATGCTGACGCAGACAGACCGAGCGTACACCGCCGCGCTCTCGCGCTACGGCAAGGTGCTCGTCCGGCGCAACGCCCTCCTGCGCGGCATCCAGGAGGGCCTCTCGCAGGCCGACGAGCTGTTCTTCTGGGACGAAGAGCTGGCGAAGGACGGCGCGACGCTCGCTTGCGCCCGCGCGCGGGCCGTCGCAGCCATCGCTGACCTGGCGGGCAGCCGCCATCAGGACCTCGGCGGCGGCGAGCGCTTGACGCTGCGGTACGAGCCGCGCTTCGCGCCGGGCTGGGACGCAGACCGCCTGGCGGCGGCCTCCCTCGACGAGGCGCGCGCGGCGATGCTCGACGCCTGTGCCGCCGGCCGCGCCCGCGACATCGGCGCGGGACTCACGCTAACCGGACCGCATCGTGACGACCTCGCCATCGAGCTGGAAGGCCGGCCGGCGGTGTCTTACGCGTCGCGCGGCCAGCAGCGCACGGTGGCGCTGTCGCTGCGGCTGGCCGAGGCAGCCCGCCTCCGGGTCGCAACCGTCGAGCCTCCAGTGCTGCTGCTCGACGACCTGCTGTCGGAGCTGGACGAGAACCGCCGCGCCCGCGTGCTGGAGGCGCTGGACGCCGAGCAGGCCGTCATCACTTCGGCCGACGCCGACCGCTTCGACGGCTCCTTCCTGCGTTCGTCGTCCGTATTCGTCGTGCGCGCAGGCGAGATCGCGCGCCGGGGCGACTGACCACCAACCACCAGCAGGCGGAAGTGAGATACTGGGATCGGGCCTGCCGCCGAGGGTTGCGCTCGACTCCCGTTCAGCGTCGCCGTCAGAAGGAGGACGCCATGGACGGTTGGGAATACAGAGTCGTGTACGTTGACTTCAGGGGCAGAATTTCGAGCGAGGGGGTGGAGTACATCCGGCAGAGCGGCGAGCACCGCACCGGGTTCGTTCGCGGCTACCTCGACAAGCTGGGCGAGGATGGCTGGGAACTGACCGGCATGCTCCCCCTCCTCCGTCCGGAGAGCAGCTACTTCGTGCTGAAGCGGACCGCGCGGGCTAAGTCCCAGGCGGGAGCCGCGGCGGCCAGCGAAGGTTAGTTCGCCCGTGAGACGCTGAGGGATCGCGACGCCATCCCGAGGCGGCAGGCCCGGGAGATTGGAGGTAGGTGGTACGAAGTTGGAGGTTGGAGATCGGATGTGCACAACAAGGAAGGCCACGCTTCAGCGTGGCGTAACCGAACCCAATCGTGACCGCCACCTTGAAGGGTGGCCGTCGCCATTCAGGTCATGCGGCGCCACGCTGAAAGCGTGGCCTTCCATTTCTGGGAGTCAGCCCTGCCCCCCAATCCCATGAAGGCCAGGCTTCCAGCATCCCTTGAAGGCCAGGCTTCCAGCCTGGCAGGATGCGAGAGTGGCGCTTATTGTGGCGCTGGAGCGCGGCCTTCAGGCGGAACCATCTCCTGCCGGACGCCTCCAACCTCTAACCTCTAACCTCCAACCTCTAACGTCCAACTTCCACGGCCGCCCGCTGGTTCTATCGCGCCACGCTGTCGAAGACTCGCCTCCGGCGAGAAGCGTGGCCTTCAATGGAAGCAAGCCTCCCGCCTCCCGCCTCCAGTTTCCATCGTCCTCTAACCGCTAACGGGGCGCTGTGCTACGATGCCCTCCGGTCATCAAACCTCCGCTGCAACAGAGGTACCCTACCGATGAAGGTCCACGAGTACCAGGCCAAGCAGATTCTCGCCGAGTTCGGCGTGCCCGTGCCGCGCGGGAGAGTGGCGACGACGCCCAGCGAGGCGCAAGAGATCGCTGAAGAACTCGGCGGCAAGGTCGTCGTCAAGGCTCAGATCCACGCCGGCGGGCGCGGTAAGGGCGGCGGCGTCAAGCTCGCCAACTCGCCGGCCGAGGCCGCCCAGGTCGCGTCGCAGATCATCGGCATGCAGCTCGTCACCCACCAGACCGGTCCCGAGGGCCGCAGGGTGAAGAGCGTGCTGGTCGAGGAGCAGATGCAGGTCGAGCGTGAGCTGTACCTCGCGGCGCTCATCGACAACGCCTCGCGTCGGCCTCTGCTGATGGCCAGCGCCTCCGGCGGCATGGAGATCGAGGAGGTCGCGGCCCGCGACCCCGGCGCCATCGTCCGCACGACCGTCGACCCCGCCGTCGGCTTCCAGCCCTACCAGGGCCGCGAGCTGGCCTTCGCCCTGGGTCTCACTGGCGACCTCATGCGGCCCGCCGTGAACCTGATGACGGGCCTGTACCGGGCCTTCGCCGCGAAGGATGCGTCGCTCGCCGAGATCAACCCTCTTGTGGTGACGGCCGACGGGCGCGTGCTGGCGCTGGACGCCAAGATGAACTTCGACGACAACGCGCTCTTCCGGCAGCCCGGCGTCGTCGCCATGCGCGACCCCGACGAGGAGGACCCGCTGGAGGTCGAGGCCCAGGAGAAGGGCATCCAGAACTACATCAAGCTCGAAGGCAACATCGGCTGCCTGGTGAACGGCGCCGGCCTGGCGATGGCGACGATGGACGCCATCAAGCTCGCCGGCGGCTCACCAGCCAACTTCCTCGACATCGGCACCGTCAACGACGTCGGACGCGTCGTCGGCGCGCTGGAGATCATCTCGTCGGACCCCTCGGTCAAGGCGATTCTGGTGAACATCTTCGGCGGCATGGCGCGCGTGGACATCATCGCCCAGGGCCTGGTCGAAGCGAAGCGGAGCATCCGCGCCGAGCTGCCCGTCGTCGCCCGGCTTGTCGGCACCAACATGGAGGAAGGCGAACGCATCCTCGCCGAGTCTGGCCTGACGGTTATCCGCGCGCGGGAGTTCGGCGAGGCCGCCGAAAAGGCGGTCGCCGCCGCGTCCTAGGGAGAGGTGCGCCGTGCCAGTCCCGCAGAAGCTGCGTGAGCAGGTCGAGGCCGCCATCATGTCGCGCGGCAACGCCTCATCGCGCCAGATGTTCGGCACGACGGCGTATCTCGTGGGCGGGCGCATGGTGGCGTTCTGGGTCGCTGACGGCATCGTGACCAAGACGACCGACGAATCGCGCCGCGAGCTTCTGGAAACGAGGCGCGCCGTCCCCTACCAGGGGCCGCAGGGCGGCGAGTTCGGCGACTGGATCCGCCTGCCGCTCGCCAGCGACGACGACCTGGCGACAGCCCTGCGCGTCGTGCAGGAAGCGGCGAGGCACATCGGCAAGGCGGCGCCCGCGAAGAAGAAGGCCCGGCGACGGTAACGGACAGCGCGAGACGAGGCCCGGAGGTACGCAGTTGAGCATCCTGATAGACAAGAACACGCGCGTAATGGTGCAGGGCATCACGGGCAAGGAGGGCGGCTTCCAGACGCGCCGGTGCATCGAGTACGGCACGAACGTCGTGGCCGGCGTCACGCCCGGCCGCGGCGGCGAGACCGCCGAAGGCGTCCCCGTGTTCAACACCGTGCGCGAAGCCGTCCGCGAGACCAGCCCCGATTGCGCGCTCATCTTCGTGCCCGCGCCCTTCGCCGCCGACGCCATCCTTGAGGCGGCGGCTTCGGAAATACCGCTGGTCGTCTGCGTTACCGAGGGCATCCCGGTGATGGACATGGTGGGCGTTAAGCGCTATCTGCAGGGCAGCGGCGTCCGTCTCATCGGGCCGAACTGCCCGGGCGTTATCACGGCGGGCGAATGCCGCGTCGGCATCATGCCGGGCAACGTGTTCTCGCCGGGGAAGGTCGGCGTCGTGTCGCGCAGCGGGACGCTGGTCTACGAGGCCGTCGACCAACTGACGCGGCGCGGCATCGGCCAGTCGACCTGCGTGGGTGTGGGCGGCGACCCCATCATCGGCACGACGCAGCGCGAGGCGCTGGAGCTGTTCAACGCCGACCCCAATACGGCGGCGGTGGTGCTCATCGGCGAGATCGGCGGCCAGGCCGAGCAGGAGGCCGCCGAGTACATCAAGTCGAACATGAAGAAGCCGGTGATCGCGTTCATCGCGGGCTCGACGGCGCCGCCCGGACGCCGCATGGGTCACGCTGGGGCGATCATCGCGGGGAACACGGGCACGGCGGCCGCTAAGAAGCAGGCGCTGGCCGACGCCGGAGCCATCGTCAGCGAATCGCCCGCGACCATCGGCGAGGTCACCGAGCGGGTGCTCCGCGAGCGGGGGTTGGTGTAAAGGCGGGTATCAGGCTGCCTCTAGCAGCCACAAGAAGAGACCGGCCGGGATAACCCTCACGGGGCCGCCGAGTTCCAGGGTCTGGCGGGACAACACGATGCCAGACCCAAAGCTCTGCCGGATGACCATGGTATCGCGGGAACCCACGGTCGTCTGGTACTTCACCTCGACGGGCAGCTTGGCCCCGCCTCTGCCAACGAGAAAATCGATCTCCTTGCCTTTCGAGGAACGCCAGTAGAAGAGCGCCTGCGGCACGGGGAACGCCTCAACGAATTCCCGTTCCGCCGACCGGAACAGGGCGACGGCCGTGATGTTCTCTACGAGCAGCGGAAGATCGGGGCGGCGCGTTCCGCCGAGAATCCGCTCTGGGAAGCGAAAGATGACGGGGTCCACACCGTAGAGTTTCTTTCCCCGTTTTGGCGATCGGATCCCTTTCGACGAATCCCAGGCGTGGACGACGAGAAGCTCGAAGGCGTCGGCCAGCGCTCGCACGTACTCCTCGGCCGTGGTGGGCGACGACACGCCAACACCTTCAGCCACCTGATGCCAACTCAGCGGGCTGCCAAGGTTGATGGAAATGCGCTCGAACAGCTTTACGGCGCCCGCCGGATCGCGTCCTGTCCGCCCGAAGTCGCCGGCAATCACGTCCCAGAGGACGCGAACCGTGACATCGCTGACGTCGCGCTCTTCCTCCGCCAGATAGTCCCGCACTGCGGCGGGGAATCCACCAACCAGCGCGTAGGCCTCAAGGAGGCGGTCGAGTTCCGAGACCAGCACGAAATGCCGTTCTAGAATGCGGCCAGTCGCCACGGCGCCCAGAGCAGCCTGTTCCGGGCGCAGAGAGACTTCTGGCAGCGGCAGCGACGGAGCGACGGCCGCCACGAAATCGCGAAAGCTGAGCGGCAAGAGGATCTTGTCGAGATCGGACGCTGGGCCTCGCCTGCCAGGAAGCCTTTCTGCCCCGCGACGGACGTCTGAGGCCACCGACCCCGTAACCAGGAAGAAATCGTCCCGTGCCGGTGTGTTGTCTCGCAGATACTTGACCGCGCGCTGCCAGTTGGGAACTGAGGAGATCTCATCGAGCAGGATGTAACGGCGTCCTTCGTCGCCCACACTACGGGCTCGACGAACGACTTCGACAATCGCCTCCGGGTCACGCTCGAGATCCAAGGAGTAGTAGACTACGTTTCTGGCAGGAACACCCTGGCGAATCAGCCGCCGCGCGAGGATCTTGAGCGCTGTGGTCTTGCCAACCTGGCGTGGCCCCCGCAGTGTGTACACCACGGGGCCGCCCAGGTCGAGTTCCCCAAGAACCGGAGGGACACGCTGAAAGGGACTCCTAGCCAACTCCTGGAGGTGAGCGTCTCGTTCGATGGCAGCGTCGTCGAGCCACCACGGGTTCTGTTCGCTCAGCCGGTCAGTTGCCATCACCCGGCCCCTCTTTAACAAGGCCATCTTACAAAACCCGTCTGGTTTTGTAAAGTCGATCTTCCAAATACCGCCGGGGTGGTGCTCTATCAGGTTCACTTCGGTCGGCGCGCCAATCGGAGCGCCTTCGGTGTTTCACCCGGCATCAGCCTGGCGCCTGAGGCAGGTCGGCTTCAGAGCCAGCGCAAGCAGGTCACCGAGCGCGTGCTCCGCGAACCCGGGGCAGGCGTAGAGGGCAACAGCCGCGAGTCGCCGTACCAGAAGCGACAGCCTTTGTCGCGTGATGGTAGCGCCGGACGACGCCGCGGCGAGAGCGCCACACTAGACGTTGACAACGCCAAATGACACAACCATACTGGGCGCCTCTCCCGTACCAAAGCGCGGCTGACGCCGCGTAACAACTGGAGGCGCAAATCGAATGGATGATTGGACCAAACTCATCGAGGACATAGCAGCGTGCAAGGCGCGCGGCACGTGCCGCAGGCTGGGCGTGAGAAAGCAGTTCTTTGAGCCGAATCCACATACTCTCGATCAGTGGCGTCATCTGGGTCTCTATCGCGAAGGCATAGATCGCAGGGTCGTCTTCGTCTGCGTTAGCCCAGGAGACCTCATCGAACGCCAACGGAGTAGGTTTCGGGTCAGCGGCGTCAACGGGTGCAGAGGGTGGGCAGGTTATGACACCGTGGACGCAACGCGCATGAGCCGCTTCCGCAAGATCCGACGGGAATTTGGCTTGGATCACTGCTTGGTCACGAACGCCGTGAAGTGCGGTCCGCACATGCCCAAGAAGGACGAAATCGAGAACTGCTCCATCTTCATCCTTCGCGAATTGCAGACGGTTAGGCCGACCGTGATCGCCTGTGTCGGACAGGAAGCACACAAGATCTACGACGGCCACGTTGCGCCGAAACTTGGATTTGAAGCCGCGGCGGTCCGCGTCACGAGCTACGCGCTTAGGCGGGGAGAGGACGAACTGTTCCGCTGCTGGCGGTCATCAGACGAATTCCCCGCCGTCGCGGCTGCACTCGCCAGTCGAGGCGAACTCGCTCCAGACTATCTGTCGATGAGCATCCTCACGTAGCATTCATCCCGCCAGTTGCCGTCCTCGCGCACACCAGAAAGGAGATATGGACCTGATGGACGAGTCTCTATCCCTCATGGGCAGATGGTCAGCCCTGATGGAAGACGTGGCAGCGTGCAAGGCCGCTGAGACATGTCCAAGGCTTGGCGTCCGGGAGTATTTCTCGGAACCCAACCCGTGGACTCTGGACTTGTGGCGCAGCGACGGCCTGTATGTCGACGGTATCGACCGCCGGGTCATCTTCATCTGTGAGAGCCCATCGCACATAGAGAAGCAAACCCCGGCCGATTTCGACTATTGCGGTAGGCCCGGCTACAGGGCCTGGGGCGGATTTCTAACGGGCTACGATAACAAGACGTGGCGATTCCTGAAGACCCGATATCTGTACGGCCTGGAGAATTGCCCAATCGTAAACGTCGTGAAGTGCGGTTTCCCCGGCAAGGTCGAGAACAAGCCAACGGATGGAGAGTCCACCCGTTGCTCGCGCTTCTTGGTCAAAGAGATCGAACTGCTTCGGCCGCCTGTCATCGTGCTGGTGGGCAAGCTAGCGGAGGATTACTACGCCAAGCACTCGGCATCGCAGCTTTCCTACAAACCACCCGTGGAACCAGAACGCGTCACCCACTACTCGCCAAGGAACATGTCCGAGAAGGATTTGTTCGGCACATGGGAGCGGGAGTTCGAACAAATCCGGGCCAAGCTCCTGAGATGCGGCTTGCCCGCCGAGCGTCGCTCCGAGGACGAATGGACCGCATTTCTGATGAAACACGCACTCTCCCGGTCAGCAAGGCTGAAAGAGGTGCTCGCCGATCCGGATCTTGGAGGCGAAGCGTCCGACGTTAGTGAAAGCTCTTGACCGACATGTGCACGCCCCTCCTACCCGAACGCGGCGACCACCTCGTCCGAAATCCGCTGGTAGACGTCGTTCTTCCACGGGCCCTGCGTCTGCATGATGAAGCCCGAGACGCCCACCTTCGCGTACTCCTCCATCACGCCGCGCACGTGCGCGGGCGTGCCGATGGGAAGCTGACGCTTCGATTCCTCGGGCGAGAGGCCCATGCCCCGGCCCATCGCCGGGGCCAGCCGGTCCACCAGGTCCTGGTTGTCCGTCGCCACCAGGATGCCCGTCACCGTCTTCGCGATCTCCGAAGGATCGCGGCCCACGCCGCGGCAGTGGTCCTCGAGCGCCTTTATCTTCTGCGCGACGACGGCGGGCGTCCCGAAGACGTTCATCACGTCACCGTACTTCGCCAGCGTGCGCAGCGTGCGCTTCTCGCCCCCGCCGCCGATCATGATGGGCGTGTGCGGCTTCTGGACGCACGGCGGCGAGAACGGAGCTTCGTTCAGTCTGTAGTGCTTCCCCTGGAACGTCACCGGCTCCGTGGCGCCGAACAGGAGGCGGATGACATGCGTCGCTTCCTCCAGACGGTCCTGCCGCTCCTTCACCGGCGGGAACGGGATGCCGTAGACGCGGTGCTCCGGCTCGTGCCACGCCGCGCCGATGGCGAACTCCAGACGCCCGCCGCTCATGTGGTCGACCGTCGCCGCCATCTTCGCCAGCACCGACGGATGCCGGTAGGTCACGCCCGTGACCAGACATCCGACGCGCACGCGTTCGGTGGCCATGGCCAGCGCCGCCAAGGCCGTCCAGCCCTCGAAGCACGGCAACTGCTGGTTCGGGTTCATGGGCGGAACGAAGTGGTCGAAGGTCCACACGCTGTTGAACTTCGTCTTCTGGTCGAGAAACCTCCAGAAGTCGAGCAACTGCTTCCACTCGACGCCGTCGAGCGACGTCTGTACGCCGAACTTCATCTTCGTGGCCATAGCGTCCTCCTGCGGCTCGTAGGGGCTGACAGAGCGACCCGATCTTACGCGGGGCGCGGGTTACACAGAAGCCGCGCCGCTGGCGCTTCGAGCTTCTATGTCCCATGCTCGACGGGCATCGTGGACAAGACCGAAGGAGGACACCCGCATGACGCCCGAAGAAAAGCTTCAGCAGCTTGGAATCGAACTTCCGCCCGCCCCGCGGCCCGCCGGGACGTATGCGCCCGCGGTCGAGGCTGGCGGCTTCCTGTTCGTCTCGGGGCAGGGGCCACTGCGCGAGGGCCGCATCGCCTATCAGGGCAAGGTCGGCGCGGAGATCACGCAGGAGCAGGCCTACGACGCCGCGCGGCTCTGCGCGCTGAACGCGCTGGCGGCGGCGAAGGCGCGCCTGGGCAGCCTCGACCGCATCCGGCAGGTGGCGCACACCGCCGGGTACGTGGCGTCGGCGCCCGGGTTCACGAACCAGCCCGCCGTCGTCAACGGCGCGTCGGATTTACTTGCTGAGGTCTTCGGCAAGCGGGGCGTCGGCGCGCGGGCCGCCGTCGGCGTCGCCGAGCTGCCGTTCGGCATCCCGGTCGAGATCGAGTTCACCTTCGCCATCGGCTGACCCCATACAAGGCCGCAGGCCCGCCCCGGGAGAATCGGGACGGGCCGCGACCGAGTGCCGTGAGCCCACCCCTAGGTGGGCGAAAACGGGAAGCGTCAGGCGTCTCTCATCTCGAACAACCAGGCCGCCAGCGTCACCGGCACGATCGTCCACGCGGCCAGCGCCGCCCCCAGGATGGCCGTCGCGCCGCCCACGCCGACGCGCTCCATCAGGTACGACCCGAACGGACCCAGTATCTCTAGGTCCGGTTCGAGATGAATGATGGCCAGCACCCGGACGATCTCGACCGGGTTCGCCAGCAGCGCCAGCAACAGTCCGCCGCCGCCCAACGACGTGGCCGACACCATGCCGATGAGCAGCAGGTCGAAGAAGAACACAGCCACGAACCACACCAGCATCGCCACGCCTAGCGCCTGCACCCGCGTCGGTGAGACCACCGACGCGATGAGGCCCAGGCCGGTCATGACGGCGATGAGCGCGAGAACGAGACCGAGGAATAGCAGGTACGTCCCCGCGTCCATGGCCGAGACGTAGACGGCGATGACGACGCCCGCCACGCCGAAACCGGCGGCCGTGGCCAGCGCGATGGACGCGAAGAGGCCGGCGAACTTGCCCAGCAACAGTTCCCAGCGGTTCAGCGGCTGCGAGAGCAGGTAGGTCAGCGCGCCTCGGTCGCGCTCGCCAGCGATGGTGCCCGCGCCCAGCGACAGCGCGATCAGCGGCGCCAGCAGCAGACAGAGGTTCAGGATGCTGGCCGTCGTCCGGCTGAAGTTCTCGAAGCCCAGGCTGCCCAGGTTGCGCTGGCCAAGATAAGAAAGCCCCAGGGCCAGGAGCGTGAACAGCGCGGCGTACAGTAGCAACCACCAGTTGTTGAGGGCGTCGCGGACCTCTTTGCGGGCGACCGAAACGACGGCGTTCACAGCGAGCCCTCCTCCGGCTTCTGGCCGCCGGGTTGCGGCAGCGACGCCAGCAGCAGGTCTTCCCAGTGCGCCTCGGCGGGCTGCACGCGGTCGGGGCCGATGCCCGTGGCCTTCAGCGCCTCGATAAGCGCGCCCGGCGCCGTGCCGTTGACGTTCACGACGTAGCGCTTCCCCTGCGCCCGCTGCGCCAGGTCGTCCATGGTCCCATCGAAGGCCAGCTTTCCGTTGTGCAGGATGATGACGCGGTTCGCCAGGTCGCCGAGCCTGTCGAGGAAGTGCGTCGAGAGGATGACCGTCTTGCCCTCGTCGCGCAGGCGGGCGATGAGTTCGTGGAACTCGCGTCGGCTCTCCACGTCGAGGCTGGCCGTCGGCTCGTCCAGCAGCAGTAGCGGCGGGTCGGACAGCAGCGCCGCCGCCAGCGACAGGCGCTGGCGCATGCCTCCGGACAGATGTCCCGCCCTCGTATCACGCTGGTCCCAGAGGTTGACCAGTTTCAGCAAGGGCTCGATGCGATCCTTTGGCGCGCCTTTCAGCTCCCCCAAGAACTCCAGCGTCTGGCGGCAGGTGTCGCTGTCGCTCACGGCTGTGGTTTGCGGCAGGTAGCCCACGCGGCGGCGGACCTCCTTGCCGTCCTTCTTCACGGAAACTCCGTCGACCTCCACCGTGCCCTCGAAGCCGATGACGCCCAGGACGCATTTCAGCGTCGTAGTCTTGCCGGCTCCGTTGGGACCCAGGAGGGCAACGACGCTCCCGGCCTCGACCTGAAAGCTCACTCCGTCCAGGGCGCGGACGGGCCCGTAGACCTTGGTGAGGCCCTCTACCTTCAACATTGGCGACTCCCCGGTTGGCATAGGCCCGCTCTCCTTCTGCATTACCGCCGTCTCACGCGGGCGCGCCGCCGCCGGCCGGTCCGCGCGTAGCCGCCCTCAGCGAGCGCCGGAGCGCCCGCGCCGGGTCGAACCCGGCCAGCGCTGCCACTCCGGCCACCGACAGGGCGGCCAGTGTCAAACTTACCACGAGCAGCTCGCGGTTGAGGCCCTCGCCGCGCGGAAGCGTCAGTCCCTCCGGCGGCTTCATGAGCGGGCCGCCGTCTTCGATGACGGCGTCGTACCGGTACACAGGGAACATGTCGGCTGCCACGTCGATGGCCTGCTGCGCGAGTGTGAACTGGAACAGGCGCAGGCTGTCATCGTCATCAAGGCGCCCCGCGAAGGGCGGCCGGGGCAGATAAGGCCGGTCGCCGACGCCGTCGCTGTCGGCGTCGTAGCCGCGATAGTCGCTCCAGTAGTTGCCGCGCCCGTCGACGGCCCACACGACGCCCGTTGGCTGCGCGGCAGGCCGCTCTTCGTCTATCGCGCCTTCCGTCAGGCCGCTGCCGTGCGTCGAGAGCACGCGCGAGGCCAGATCGCCGCTCAGGGCCTTCACCTGCACGGTGTTGTCGATGAACGCGTTCTCGAAGAACGTGGCTTTGGTGCTGGACATGAGCGCCACTCCAGTGTCGTTCAGAGCCAGCAGGTTCTTCTGAAAGAAGGCGCTGGAGCCGATCTGCTGGCCCACGCCGTCGCCGCTGATGCCGTACTTGTTGCGGAGAACGCGGTTGCCCTCGGCCCAGATGTCGTTCACGTCCTTCAGAAGCACGCCCGCGCCCGTCGCGCCCTTGCGGTTGCCGGACAGCTCGTTGTCCTTCAGGATGAGGTTGTTCGAGAACATGAGGACGGCGCCCGCCAGGTTGTCTTCGAACGTGTTGCCGATAATGCGATTGCCGTGGGCGTACATCAGGTGCAGCGCGTACCGGCTGCCGGTGACGGTGTTGGCGCCGACACCGTTGTCATCAGAGAACTCCAGGTGAATCCCGTCGGCCGCGTGGCGGACCGTGTTACCGTGGACGACGCTGCGCGACACCTGCCACAGGTAGATCCCGTGGCCGCGTCGCTGCACCGGCGTGTCCGCGCCGGTGTCGATGACGTTATCTTCTATCGCGCTCTCTTCGCTGTCCGTCACGTGGATGCCGAAGTGAGAATCCTCGATGCGGTTGCCCCGGATGGACAGACGATCGACGCCATCGGCCTTGATCGCTGCGGGCTCCTGGGACAGAGCGCGGCTGCTCCCCCGGATGACGAAGCCGGCCAGCGCCACGTCGTCGGCGGCGATGGTCACGACGTCGCCCTGACCGCCTCCGTCGATGACGGGCCAGTTGCGTCCCACCAGCATCAGGGGCCGGTCGATGACGATTCGCTCCCGGTAGGTCCCGCCGTCAATCACGACGGTGTCGCCGGGAGCCGCCTGGTTGATTCGTTCCTGAATGGAGAGCCCGGCTGGCTGACCTGCGTCATCCTGCGCCGCCGTGGGAACAGGCGACAGGGCGGCGAGCGCCGCCAGGAGCGCCAGCAGGGCCAGCCGGGACATCACTTCACCATGATAGCCCGGCCAGAGCGCGCCGCCTCGCCGATGACAGCCTGAGCCGCCGCGACGCCGGCGCGGCCGCGCCGGCCCTGGACCCAGCGGATCAACACGGGCAGCGCGGTGATGACCAGCGCCGCCACCACCATCAGATAGAAGCCTAACTCGAACCCGGTCTCCGAGTGGAAGTTCCAGACCTTGGTCGTACCGAAGACTTTGGGCGTGAAGGAGTCCATGGTCAGCGCCGCGTCGGGGTCGAGCGTATGGCCGTAGTGGTACAGCCAGTACTGAAGGTCCGCGATGAAGAAGAGCGGCATGCTCCAGAACCCGATCACAATCAGGGCCTGGAACCAGCGGCGCTTCCACGCGACGGCGGACACGGCGAACGTGCCAGCGATGAGGGCCACCACACCCGGGATGAACATCTTCATCTCGAAGACCTCTTTGATGGCCTTCATCCCGATGTAGTGGTTCAGACCGTTGATCTCGCGGACGTCGTCGTAGTACGACTTGGGGTCTTCTGCGAACTTGTACCCGTAGGCGCGCATCACCAGACCCGCGGGGTACTGCGGCGCGACGAGTTCCATGCGCCACAGGGGCACGAAGAGGGTACCCGCCAGGAGACCGCACGCGATCACGGCGGAGATAAGCCAGGACCCTTCCGGCTTTCCAAACAACTGTCTCACGGCACTCACTCTTTCTCTTCTTTTGTTCCCACCGACCCACCCTCCCCCGGTTTCACGTCGGGGGCGCCGTTTCATCTCAGTTCATAAGCTAGGGCCCCGCCGAAGCGCCGGCCGCAGGCTCCACGAGGAGCCACCCCGCCATCTCCAGGTGCAGAGCCGAGCAGAACTCGGTGCAGTAGAAGTTCCAGGCGCCAGGTTTATCGGCAATGAAGTCGAAGGTCGAAACCTCGCCCGGCTCCAGGCTCGCCTGGATGTTGTAGTTGGCGATGGCGAAGCCGTGCGTGGCGTCCTTCGTCTGCTCGATGTTCGTGATGTGCAGGATGACGCGGTCGCCTTCCTTCACCCGGACGATGTCGGGCGTGAAGTGGCTGCGCTGGGCCGACATCCAGACCTCGACCGTGTTGCCATTGCGCTCGACCTTCTCCTCGCCGAACTCGATGGCGAACTCACTCGTGCCCATCGTCAGGGCGTCGGTACCCGGCGGGTAGACATCGAGGGCCTTGAGCTTGTCGGCCTTGATCATCTGAACGTAGTGCGGCTCGCCGACCCCGATGGGCATGTCGGCGATAAGTTCCAGCGGCCCCTGCCCGCCCTTCAGATCGATAAGCTGGAAATTCTGCGGGTGCAGCGGACCGACGGTCATGAACCGGTCGATAGACCACTTGTTCAGGGCGACCATGTAGTTGTCGTCGGGAGCGACTGTGTCGCCCTCGGACGTGACCAGGTGGCCGATGTTGTAGTGGACCGGGATGGTTTCGATGAGCGTGAAGGGCTCCTCACCGGTCTTCACCACGTCCTCGCCCAGCGTGAACTTGGCGATGGCGCTGGCCAGGAACAGGCTGGTGTAGCCGTGGCCCTGGCTGTCGAACTGCGTGTGCAGCGGGCCCGCGCCTACCTCCACCTGACCGCCGACGACCGAGTCGAACTTCAGGATCGGCACGCCGAACGGGTCGTTGCCCTCGAAGTCCTTCGCGTCGATCG
>JBBITS010000033.1:5736-15068 GCA_037440665.1 Chloroflexota bacterium | reverse complement strand
AACCACCGACGTGCGTTGCAGCGACGCGATCCAGAAGCCGAAGTGCAGCGCCAGGAAGACGCCCGCCAGAGCAGGCCAGAAGAGCGCGCCATCGCGGGCCAGCTCGCGCCGCTCCCGCGCGACGGCCAGCGCACCCACGGGTATCGCCGCGAGGCCCATCCGGTACGCGGCGATCACCAGCGCCGGAGCCTCGGCCTCTCTGATGAGCACGGCCGCGCAGGAAACCGCCACCACGCCGATGGCTAGCACCGGGTACGCCAATGACCTCTCATCCTGCATGGGCGCATGGTACTGGCAGCGGGATGCCGACGGCTCCCGCCAGCGACGGGGCGACGCAGGCCAGCAAACGAACTCTGGGCAGGGAGAGGACCGGAGAAATTGAGAGGGCGGGAGCCCTAGAGCTTCCACCCTCTCGTCCCGCATCCGGGAGTCGCCACGCGCGTATCTAATCAAACGCTAGGATAATGCTCGTAGGGCCGGATGGACTATTCAGGCAGGCCGTTTGGACAGGGGGACGACGGCGGTCATCAGCCGTTTCTGAGCAAATCTCCACTCGATTCTGGCCTATTGGCCAGAATCGAGGCCGTAGTCGGCCAGAAACTGGTCAACGGCCCGGGCCAGACCTCGGCCAACGACCTGGCGCGCTCGGTCGTCCTTCAGCACGCGGGCGTCGTCGTCGTTGGTCACGAATAGAAGCTCCACCAGGGCCGAGGGCATAGGCGATTCGCGGGTGACGATGAGAGGGCACCACTCGCCGCCGGTGCGGGACTCCGCATCCTCGTGCAGGCCGCGATTAACCGGTTCGTAGCCATAGGTACGGAACCCGTTGATCATGCCCTGGAGAAGAAGCCCGGCCAGGGCTTCGTTATCCTCGCCCTGGTTCGACTTGCCGCAGTACCAGACCTCGGTGCCCTTATGGAAGTCGCGCGGCGAGCCGTTGGAGTGGATGGAGATGTAGACGTCGGCCTCGACCGCGCGCGCCAGCGCCACCCGCGACAGCAGGTCGGCGACGATGAACAGGTGCGTCAGCGGCCCCGGCGGAGCCATGCCCATCCCCTGGCGGGTCACATAAACGGCGTATCCCATCTCTTCAAGGTACTGGCGCATGTACTCGGCCACGACGCGGTTGGTTTCCTCTTCGGTGACGTCTACCTCACCGGAATCCGTGTGATGGACAGCGCCCGGATCGCCCCGTCCGTGTCCCGGGTCGAGCACTATGACCCCGGCGCGCGGCTCGACGGGATGCGTCGCCAGTCGCGGCACGTTATCGCTTGCGACGGGACCCGCGACTACGCCCTGTACGGCGGCAGCCTCGCGCGGCGCAGGCCTCATCCCGCCAGGCGCGCGCACGACGGTCGCTCCATCTGCCGTGGGCGAGGCTGCGACCCGCTCAACGGCCGGAAGGGCAGGCTCCGTGTACGGCTCCGCCTCCGGGGCGGCGGCAGCCGAGGGTGGTTCGACCGGGGAAGCCGCGCCCGTCTGCGCAGCCATCGTCTCGACGGCCGGCTGCGAGGGGCGCGACGGCGGCATGGCGTACGGGAGCAGGAGCGCCGCCATGGTCGCACCGGCGAACAGCAGAGACAGGACGCCCAGGAATACCCGGATGGCCACCGCCCTCCCTTTCAACCGCGCTCTTTCGCCGCGCTACTCGTGGGACGCCGCCGGAGCGACCAGTGCGGGCCGCGCCGCGCCGCCACGGCGTCCTTTCAACCGCGCTCTTTCGCCGCGCTACTCGTGGGACGCCGCCGGGGCCGCGCCCATGAGTCGCTCGCAGACGTCGCGAAGCTCGGCTACCAGATCCGACGCCGAGACGTCGCTCACCTTCTCCAGCAGCGCCTCGAGCTTCGGGTCTGAGGCGTTCACGTTCTCGAAGGCCGACAGTATGTCGTCCTTACCGGCTGGCTTCAGGATGGCCGCCTCGGCGGCCTCCGCTTCCACCAGGGTCACCGGGGTCAGCTCCGGCTCTTCGAGCGGGTCCTCGTCCAGCGGCAGCTCGAAGGGCGTCTCGTCAGGGCGCGCGTTGAGCTTCACGATCTTGGGCGGTTCCTCAACTTCCCGGATTACCTCGACCTCGATGTCGTCGTCGAGCGCCTCTTCCAGCTCGGGCAGAGGAAGACCGACGTCCTCCTCCGCGTCCTTCTTCTTGCCAGAGAACAGGCTCATGGCTCCTCCTCCCTATCCGCCGGGCGCCGGGCCGGAGCCCGGGGTCGTGCTGAGGCCGCTGGCGACGTTCGCGAACAGCCCCGCCACCACTTCCGGAATGAACATGAGACTCAGGCCCGACATGACGCACATCCCGGCGGCGAAGATGCAAAGCTTCAGCCGGTGGCCTCCCGACGCGACGTAGGGCGCCAGGCTGTTCGTGACCGTCAGGACGATGATGACCACGGTCGCCATCGTCGTAATGAAATTGACGTTGGGCGCCGTGAAAGTCAGCACGTTCGTCATGTCGACCTGCTGCAGCAGCGTCGTGTCCTGCATGCTCTCCTTCTCGACCCGCGAAAGCTCGGTGGCGAACACGACCAGCACGCTGGTGATGAACAGGATGATGGCCACCAGGACCGCGTGCAGGGGCGCCATCAGCATGGTGAACGTGTTGGACACCAGGCTGCGGTTCGCCCTCAGCAGCGACACCTTCATGGCGTAGTCCGACACGAACCTGCCGACGGCCTCGGCGTCGCCGCCGTGCCGCATCGAGCCGAAGAACATGCGCGTCGAGCGGTCGACCAGTTCGCTGCCGCTCTCGGCCGTGAACTTGTACCAGCAGAGGTCGCTCTTGATGCCGCCCTTCAGGCGGATTTCCAGCCGCTCGATCATGTCGGCCAGCGCGCCCAGCGACCGCCGGTTGAGACGCTGCAGGCCGTCGAGCAGCGTCGCGCCGACGGCGCCCACGATGCCGCCCAGCGCCCGCAGGAAGTCCGCCACCGCGCGATCGCGGGCGTCGATCTTCAGGTCATCCGCGATGGCGAGCGCGCCGGGCGGCGCCAGGAACACGCCGAGCACCAGGAGAGCCGGCCCCACACCGAACATCACCAGCGTGGCCACGGCGGCCACGCCGCCGACCGGCAGGGCGATCTTGGCCACCTGCAACATGCGCTGCTGCTCGGCCGATTTCTCCTCCAGATTCGACGTTTTCACCTCGTGCGGCGCCGTCCGGAAGATGACCCAGACGCCCAACACGTTCACCGCGACCACCACGAACGCTATGGCCAGGATGAACATGGACCCGATGCTGTAGATCATCGTCGACACCAGTGAGACGACGACGATTAGCGTCGCCGACACGCTGAGGGCGACGAAAGCGTCGGTCCACTTCTGCAGCGACTCCACGTCGCGGTTGTACTTGTGGGCGTATTCCTCCATCTGCACGCTCATCTCGCGCTGGAGGAAGACCAGCTCGTTCTCGCCGGCCGACAGTGAACTCGCGAAGCGCAAGAGCAGGTTGCGCACGGGATCGACCTTGGTCTGGTCGGCGATGATCTGGCAGGCGCGGGAGTAGTCGTATCCCAGGCGCTTAGCGACGTAGTGGACGCGCCGGAAGTAGGCCGCGGTGCAATACGGCAGCTCGGCCATCTGCTCGAACAGCACGTCGCGCGTCATCCCAGATGTTGCGAGACTGGTGATGTGGACGATCTGCGAGAGCAGGTCGAACTCGACGGGCTTCCGATCGAGGAAGCTCGATCCGTTGTTGACCAGGGAGTCGACCGAGGCGCGGCGTCTGGGCCTAGAAAAGGCCCTGACGCTGAGCCTTGGTAAGGACTTTGAAAAGATCATAGAAGTTGCTGATCCCCTGGTCCTTCAGCCGCTGCAGGAGCGCCGCCCGCCGCTCGACCAGGTCGTACACCTTCTTGATCTCGCGTTTGGCGATGCCGCGGGTCGGCGCCACGCGGTGCTCCAGCAGATAGCTGTTCATGTAGCCGGTGAACTCGTGCTGGTCCGTCAGGGGGTTCCAACGGAACACCTCGACGAACGAGAACGAGTTGGCCAGCGGGTCGTAGCCGACGATCTCGCTGATGCTCAGGATGCGGCGGCCGCGCTTGCCGTTCGGCAGGCGCACGGCGCTGGCGATGACCACGCAGTTCAGGTTGTCGACGTAGGTCTTGGGCACGTTGATCGGGTGGCCGGTGAGACGCTGGATCAGCTTCTCGACCGAGGAGGCGTGAAAGGTAGCCATGCAGGCGTGGCCCGTCTGCATCGCCTGGAAGGCTACGGCTCCCTCCTCGCCACGGATCTCGCCGACGATGATCTCGTCGGGGCGCTGGCGCAGAGCGGCCTTCAGCAGGTTGAACATCGTCACGCTCGAACTCTCGTCAGACATCGTTCCGCGCACGACCTCCCGGATCCAGTTCTGATGGGGCACCTGGAGTTCCGGCGTATCCTCGATGGAGACGATCTTGGCGTCAGGCCTGACGAACGTCGTTACCGCATTCATCAGCGTCGTCTTACCGGAGGCCGTCTCCCCCGAGACGAACATGTTCATGCCCTCTTCGACGACCAGCGACAGATAGGCGCCCATCTCCCAGTTCAGCGCGCCGGTGTTCGCGATTTCGACGATGCTCATGGGCGTGACGGCGAACTTACGGATGGTGAAGTTCGACCCGCGCCGCGACACGTCGCCTCCATAGACGATGTTGATACGCGAGCCGTCGGGCAGGCTTGCGTCGACGATCGGGTTCTTGAACGTCACTGGCTTCTTGATGCGCTCGGAGAGACGCAGCACGAACTCATCCAGGTCCACCTCGCTGTCGAAGTGAATCGCGCTCTTGAGGCCCTTGAAGATCTTGTGCTCGATGTAGATGCACCCGAGGCCGCTGCAACTGATGTCTTCGATGTTCTCGTCTCTGATTAGCGGCTGAAGCACGCCCACGCCTATCTTGTCCCGCTCCACGCGGTAGTGCAGAGCCGTGTACTCCTGCTCGTTCACCGGGATTTTCTCGCCGGCGCGCCCCTGGCCCTTGTCCTTCCCCGTGAAGAACGGGAACTTGCCTCCGCCGCCGCCGTTGGCGCCGCCACCGCCGCGCTTCGCCATCCCGCCATCGCTGACGACGGCGGTGTTCTCGTCGATGGCCAGCTTCAGAACGCGCAGGCGATCCTCGTCGGCTTCCGCTTCGGCCAGCTCATCGACGTAGTCGAGCATCCTTATCTCGATCTCGTCCAGCAGCTCCTCGATACCCTCGGCGTGGGGCTCGATCGGGATGTAGTAGTTCCGCACGTCGGCGCGGTCCGGGAAGATGTGCACGTACACGCCGCCGCCGACCGGATAGATGAGGTTAGGGTCCTCGATGTCGCCCATCTTACGGTCCACCTGCGGGAAGTACTCCGGCACGCCCACGTCGGCCACGGGCACCTTGTGGAGGTACTCCATCAGGTGCGGGGCCTTGTCGGCCTCTTCCGCGAGATCAGGCGAGAGGAGGCTGCGCAGAACGCAGTTCCCGCTCCCGTGCGGGTGACTGTCGACCGGCTCGGTCTCGAAGGGCAGTACCTGGGGCATCGCGGGCTACGCCTTCGCCTTGGAGATGGGAACGATCTTCATGCCCACGCCGGGCTCGACGTCGAACACAATGATGTTGCCCGTGCTCTTGTCGGCGCCGCGGACCTTGGCGCACTCCAGCACCTTCACCAGGCGCTCCTGCATCTCCTCGACACGAAGCTTCAGGTGAGCGTCGCAGATGGACCGGATGCGGACGAACATGCCCTCCTCGAAGGCATGAGAGTGCATGGTGAACATCATCGTCTGGTTGCGGTCACAGAACTCCTTGACCTTCGAGAAGAACACCAGCGTCTCCTGCTCGCCGGCCTGGGTGACGAACGGAGTCAGTGAGTCGACGACGATGATGTCGGTTTCGGTCTGCGTCCTGGCCATGTGGTTCAGGAGCACGGTGAAGGCCAGCATGTCACCCGACTCGGCGAAGCTCGCCGGAACCGTGTAGATACTGAGCTGACGCAGCAAGAAGCGGTCAGTCACGTCCAGGCTCAGGCTGGCCATCTGGCGCAGCAGCGAACGCACGGTGTTCTCTGTCGTGTACATCGTGACGCTGAACTCGCACTGCAGCGCGCCCCACACGAGCTGCTGCGTCACGACGCTCTTGCCGGCGTCGGACTGGCCCTCGATGAGCGTCAGCGAGCCTTCGGGGATGCCGCCGCCGATCTTCTTGTCGATCTCGGCGTTCCCAGTGGAGATGATGCGTACGTTACGCGCCTCGGCGTACTCGGCGACCATCGCGCGTCCCCTATGGCGGAGGCGGGCAGGCCGGGCCAGCGACGCTGGCCGTCGTCGTCACGCCCTGCTCCGTCGTGAAAATAATCGTCCCCGTCGTGTCACATCCGATGACCGGGTTTATGCGGAGCTGAATGTCCATCTCCTCTCCCGGATTAAGCAGATCGGGTTCAAAGACGTCATTCGTGATAGAATTCACGGTCCACTCGTTGGACGACAGGGCGCCGGCCGTGTAGGCCAGCCACCGGATGCGGTAGCTGGAGCCATCGTCGATGTACTGGACCACGACGTCCGTATAGTCCCAGTTGCCGAGCACGGTGCTGCCCGTGTTCTCCACAGTTGCGTTGAGATTCGCGCCCGATCCGTCCGACGAGGTGGCGGTGATGCCGACGTTGGTCCGCGCCTGCTCGGCGACCCGGGACTCCATCTCCTTGAACGAGCCGCTGATCGCGTCCACGCCCATGTACCCGCTGCGGGCGACCAGCATCGTCGCCACGAGCATGATGGAAGCCACGATCAGGGCCGGGATGCCTTGTTCCATCGCTACACCCGTTACACCGTGAAGTACTTGGCGTCGGTCGCGCCGGTGGGCGCTACGACCTGCACGTAGTAGACGGTCCCGGTAGCCAGCGCATCACTCAGCTTCAGCGTCATGTGCAGCGTCGCGGTGGGCCGACAGCTCGTGTCGTTCTCGATCTCGTAGTACCAGCAGGGTGCGCTGCACGAACTGCTGGTTCCATAGGGGATTCGCTGAAAATCCCCTTCCGGCCCGAAGAACACGTCCATCTGCTCCGGCGCGTCGATGGTCGAAGCGCCGACGTTCTTCACCCAGACGTCAGCCGTCGTGGCCGCGTCCTGGCCACCGGCATGGATCACCTCGATCTGCGTCCCGATGCGGCCCTCGATGACGCCGGCCGTCCCGATCAGCGTGCTGCTGGTCCGGCTAACCTCAGGCATGATGGCGTTGATCACGGCCACTATGGCCACGATCCCGGCCACAGTCAGAAGGACGGTGGTGATTGCCTTCTCGATGGTTACACCCCCTCGCGATGAATCCGTTCAGCGCCGTCACACGGGGGACGGACGGGCCAGCCTCAGCGGCGGCGTCGCGGCGCGCTGCGCTGGGTCGTCTTCCCGACGATGACGTCCAGTTGCTCGTCGTGCAGGAGCGCCTCCAGCTCCCGCAAGGTGAGCAGGCTCTCGTTCGAGGTCGGCGCACGGGCCGGGTCGGCCGCGCCAGAGTCGATCACCTTCAGCAAGGCCGCTTTCGTTTCGCCATCGATGCGGCCGCCGATCTCGCAAAGCTCGAGCATCATTTCAAGCCGCTTCGGGCCGATGCGCTTGACGGCCTCTTCGGCCCACAACGCCAGGTTCGAGATGGTCAGCAGGTTCCACTGGCGCTCAGGCTCCTCGTGCCGAGGAACAGCAGGTCCGGGCGACACGACGTGCAATCGGCCCTGCGTCTGCTCGGCGTCACCCTCAGTCGGCGCCTCCTGCCAGGCGGCGTCCTGCGCCACCACATGCGCGGAAGTCTTCTGCGAGGGCGCCTCCGCCGCGTGAACCACGTGAATCGTCTGGGGAGCGGCCGGGCCCGCCGCAGCGGCGGCGGGCGCTCCGCCCGCCATCTCGACGCTGACTCTCTTCTCGGCTTCGCCGTTACCGGCGACCATCGCCGGCGCTTCGCCCATCGCGACGGCGCCGAGGTGAGCGTCCGAAGTCATGATGAGCGACTTGACCTCGGTGAGCAGTTCCTTCTTGATGCGCGCGGTGTCGATGGCGGCCGCGCCCGCGTCCATGGCGAAGGGGTTGTCTTTGTTCAGCAGGAAAGCGCGAATCTCGGCGAGGATCTCCTTCACCTCGCCCTTGACGATCTTCATCTCGCCTTCGAGGACTTGCAGCCGGTGGTTCAGTTCCATTGGCCTTCCTGCCTTTGGTTTGTCAGGGAGCCGCCCGCTGCCCGGGCGGCTCCCCTCTCAGTTCGATTCGGAAACCTGGCTACCGCAGGTTGACGACTGTCTCCAGCGAGCTGCCTGGCGGGGTCGTCCGCTGGATCACGAGGTACGCGCCCAGGGGCGGCCGGACCTCGAGGGTGAACGTGTCGTTGTTCGCGAGCTGCGTTGACAGACCGGAGACGTCCACGGTGACCTCGATCAACTCGCCCGGCTCCAGCAGACCATCGCTGTCGCCGACGATGTCCGTCGTCGTATACGTCATGTCGTTGTCGGTCTGGGCATCGTCGATGTAAGCCATGACGGTCCTGTTGAACGTGGCGGCCGGATCCAGACTGACGGGGTCGCCGCCGGCGGCCAGGCCGACCACGAACACCAGGTCAGTGATGTTCGTCGTGTCGGTGTTGGCGATGACGCTGCCCCGCAACTCCAGGTTGCCCCGGGTCTTCTGCAGACCCGCGTAGACGGTCTCCTTGCCCCGCTCGGAGCTAAAGAGACCAGTGCTCAGGACGACGAACGCGAACACGGCGGCGACGACCACAAAGGCGATCAGGATAATGGCCGTCTCGAGACCCGTGATTCCGCGTTCCTCGTCCGCGGCCCGGTTCATGAACCGGAAGAACTTGCGCATTTCAGCCTCCTACCAAAGAAAGGTGTCGTCTTTGCCCGCGCTGGCGCGGACCTCCGGTTGCTCGTCTCCCTGGCGCACCCCCTTTCTGGCCACCGCCGGCATCCGGTCGCGACGGTGAGGGCAGGATTCCTGTCTGGAGGTCCCGCCCGGTGTCCGTGTTCAAGGAGACGGGACGCTCCCTGCCACTGCGTGGCATCCATGCATCCGCAAGAGGTTCGCCAGAACAGCGGATTCAGATCAGGGGGCTTCCACCCAATTCAGAGGGGTGGACATACCTCGCGAATTTGGACAGGGGCCTTGTGTGCCGGGTGACGGGCGGGTGAATCGCTTGTCTGAGGGATGTTGCCGGGTGGCTCGCCCCCGGGGCAGGTACCCGGGGGCGAGCTGCTCGGCGTTACCGGAGGTTGACGACGGTCTCCAGCGAACTGCCCGGCGGAGTCGTCCGCTGGATAACCAGGTAGGCGCCCAGTGGGGGCCGGACCTCTAGCGTGAAGGTGTCGTTGTTTCCGATCTGGGTGGTGAGCGTCGAGACGTC
>JBBITS010000033.1:0-5726 GCA_037440665.1 Chloroflexota bacterium | reverse complement strand
ATGGTGGCCTCGATCAGCTCACCCGGCTCCAGCAGACCATCATCGTCGCCAACGATGTCCACTGTCGTGTACGTCATGTCGTTTTCGGTCTGGTTGTCGTCGATGTAGGCGACCACCGTCTTGTTCACGGTGGCGGCCGGGTCGAGGTTGACGGGGTCGCCGCCAGCCGCCAGGCCGAGGACGACCACGAGGTCGGTGACGTTCGTCGTGTCCGTGTTAGCGATGACGCTGCCCCGCAGCTCCAGGTTGCCCCTGGTCTTCTGCAGGCCCGCGTACACCGTCTCCTTGCCCCGTTCGGAGCTGAACAGACCGGTGCTCAGGACAACGAACGCGAACACGGCGGCGACGACCACGAACGCGATCAGGATGATAGCCGTCTCAAGGCCAGTGATTCCGCGTTCCTCGTCCGCGGCCCGGTCAACAAACCGGAAGAACTTGCGCATTTGTGCCTCCTACAGAGTAAGGTGTCGTCGTTCTCGCTGTGGTGTTCGCCTCCTGGCACACCCCCTTTCGGCTGGCGCCGACGTCCATTCACGGCGTTGGTTGGAAAGCGGCTGGGGCGGCCCCAGCGGCGCGCCTCTGGCGGGCCCGGGAACCGCGTAGGCTTCCTGTGCGCATCCGCCCTCGGAAGCCGATGCCTCCATGCGGCCACCGAATGGTCGCCACACTTTCTGAAGTGTGTCAGGGGGCCTGCACCTGTCTAGGTATCCGTGGTGCTTCGCTCTCGCGCCACAAGTGGCCAGACGGCGCTGCCTCCGCTTGGCCGCTGTCTGCCCTGCCCGTGGCCGTAAGATGTGGCGAGGGGGGACTTCCCCCCGAAGTCCTCCCTCGCCGACGACACCCTTGGGCGCAAGTCCTTGGGCTATCGGAGGTTGACCACGCTTTCCAGCGACGACCCCGGCGGCATGGCGCGCTGGATTACCAGATAGGCGCCCAGGGGCGGCCGGACCTCGAGGGTGAACGTGTCGTTGTTGCCGATGGTCAGGCTCTCAGCCGCGAAGTCCAGCGTCACCTGAACGAGTTCGCCGGGCTCGATGAGGTCGTCGCTGTCGCCGACGATGTCGATGGTCGTGTAGTCCATGTCGTTGACCGTCGTACTGTCGTCGATGTAGGCGATGACGGTCTTGTTGATGGTGGCGAGCGGGTCCAAGTTGACCGGGTCGCCGCCGGCCGCCAGGCCCAGATACAGCATCATCGTGGTGACGTTGGTCGAGTCTGTGTTGGCGATGATGCTGCCGCGGAGTTCCAGGTTGCCCCGCGCCTTCTGCAGGCCGGCGTAGATGGTCTCCTTGCCCCGCTCGGAGCTGAAGAGGCCCGTGCTCAGCACCACGAAGGCGAAGACGGCGGCGACCACGACGAACGCGATCAGGATGATGGCCGTCTCCAGGCCCGTGATGCCGGCCTCGTCCCGCCGGCGTCCCGTAAGAAACCTGTATATCTTACGCATCTTCCCTACCCCCGATGACTTGCGCTCCGGGTGTTTCACCCGGGTTGTTCGGGCGAACCCTTCGTGGCCTTCCATGAAGGGTCCCTACGTCGTTTCGCCTACGGAAACCCCTGAGATCAGCGGGAACGCCCCCGAAGTAGAGGGGTGCTGGCCCCTAACAGAAGAGAAAAGGCGGCCGCCCGTTCTGGTTTCCACCGAGTGATGATCGCGGGGACGGGCTGAACCGGCGTGCGAGGAGCAATCCTGCCGGCATTCACAGGCGAGGTCGGGCACGCAACCATCCTTCCGGGGAAGGACCGGGGTCCGCGTCCCCCGCGAGGGGCGTCTTCCAGCCAGGCAGGTTCGCAGGAAAAAGATGAGCGGGCCCTTCGGGGAAGGACCCGCCGGCGGCAGGCGCCTCGGATGCCCTGCCCGGCGGGCAGGCAAGGCGCTCGCGTTACCGCAGATTGACTATGGGTTCGAGCGACGTTCCAGGCGGCAGCGTGCGCTGCACCACCAGGTACGCTCCCAGGGGCGGACGGATTTCCAGCGTGAACGTGTCGTTGTTGCCGACCGTCAGGCTCTCGGCGGCGAAGTCGATGGTGATCTCCGCCAGCTCGCCTGGCTCCAGCAGGCTGTCACCGTCGCCGACGAGTTCAACCGACACGTAGCCCAGGTCGGCTACCGTCTGGTTGTTGTCGACGTAGGCGAACACGGTCTTGTTGACCGTGGCCGCCGGATCGAGGTTCACCGGGTCGCCGCCAGCGGCGTTTCCCAGGTACATCACCAGGGTGGTCACGGCCGAGCCGTCGGTGTTGGCAACGATGCCGCCGCGCAGCTCCAGGTTGCCGCGCGCCTTCTGCAAGCCAGAGTAGATGGTCTCTTTGCCGCGCTCTGAACTGAACAGGCCGGTGCTGAGGACGACGAAGGCGAACACCGACGCCACCACCACGAAGGCGATCAGGATGATGGCGGTCTCAAGTCCGGTGATGCCCTCCTCCTGCCGCCTCCGGAATCGGAGCAATCTGTATATGCTGCGCATACCTGGCCACCCCCCCCGACTGGCTTGCGTGTCGCGCCGGGCCAATCTCGTTCTGGTGAAGCTCACCAGCCGTAGTAGGCGAGGCTTCCCTTAAGGGTTTCGCCTGAACGAAGGCCGGCGATCAGGGGGCCTGCACCCGTATTGACGTTTCCCAAGACATCCGCCGCGGCCGCAGGCAAAGATGAGGGATGTTCCTACTGTGCAGCGCAAGGCTACGCCGCGATCATGCGGGCGTACTCATGTCAGCCAGGACATCCACCGACGTAGCCGCCAAGTTGCTGGTCGCCGCCGGCGACCCGCTAGCCCGTGACCTCTTCCGGCGCGCGCTCGAGCAGTGCCTGGACGGCGCGACGGTCGGCGAAGCCACGTCGGTAACCGACGCCGCCGAACTGGCGGCAAACGGCGACGCCGGCGCCATCCTGCTTCTCATGGACGCTCCGGCGCCTCAGACGGCCGCCGAGGCCATCCATACCCTTAAGACAGCCCGGCCCGACCTGGGAATCGTCATCCTCACCGACGTCTACGATCCTCGCGCCGCCGAGGCGCTGGCCTCCATTCCGTACGGAGGGTGGGCCTACCTGCCCCGTTCGTCAGTGGAGGATGCCGCCTCCGTGTTGGCGGCTCTGCGCGCCAGCGTCGACGGGCTCGTGGTCTTGGACCAGCAGGCAGCCCGGAGCGCGGCCCCCTCCCGCTACCAGCTCACCCGCCGCCAGCGAGAGGTGCTGGAGCTGATGGCCCGCGGCTTCAGCAACACCGAGATCGCCCGCCGCCTGGTCCTCGAACCGAAGTCGGTCGAGAACCACATCAACGCCATCTTCAACCAGCTCGGGGTGAACCAGGATCCCGCTGGCCACCCCCGCGTCCGGGCTGTCCTGATGTACCTCCGCCTCGACCGGAGTTCTGACTTCGCTCCCAGGCAGGCGCAGACGCCCTTCGCCGACCGCGCTGCCTGACGCTGGCGCCCAACCTGTAGCGCCCGCTGCCGCCCCGTCGTAAACTCCATGAGGAAGGGGTTGTCACATCCCTACCGTCTTTCAGCATCCGCGCATAGCCCCCGCCACTCGACAGAGTCGAGTCTTCGACCGGCGGGGAAAAGGAGTCCACGAGGAATGGCTGCATCGCTGCCAGAGAAGGCCCGCGCTCTTCTGGAGGGCCAGAACTTCGCTCATCTCGCCACGCTCATGCCCGACGGCTCGCCCCAGGTGACCGCCGTGTGGGTGGACTACGACGGCCAGCACGTCCTGGTGAACACAGCGGAGGGCCGCACCAAGCCGCGCAACCTCAGGCGCGACCCGCGCGTGGCCATCGAGGTCGTGAACCAGCAGAATCCGTACGAGATGGTGGCCATCCGGGGCCGCGTGGTAGAAATGACTCACGAAGGGGCCGACGCCCACATCGACAGCCTGGCGAAAAAGTACATGGGCCAGGACACGTACCCCTTCCGCCAGCCCGGCGAGGTGCGCGTCATCGTCAAGATCGAGCCGGAACACGTCCACATCATGGGATAGCCGCAAGAGGGTGAAGAAGAAGTGGAGGCGGGGCGCCGGGCCCCGCCTCCACTCTCACCCGCCCTGATGGCATACGGCTATCTCTCGATGGGCACGTCGATCATGCTTCCCCACTCGGTCCACGAGCCATCGTAGTTGCGCACGTCGTTGTAGCCCAGCAGGTACCTCAGAACGAACCACGTGTGGGACGAGCGCTCGCCGATGCGGCAGTAGGCGATGACGGGCTTGTCGCCCGCGATGCCGCTGCCACCGTAGAGCGCGCGCAGTTCCTCCTCAGACTTGAAGCTGCCGTCCTCGCGCACGGCCTGGCTCCAGGGGATGTTGACCTCGCCGGGGATGTGGCCCCCGCGCTGAGCCGTCTCCGAAAGGCCGGGCGGAGCCAGGATCTCACCGGTGAACTCGGCCGGCGAGCGTACGTCGACCAGCGCACGGTCCCGCCGTTCCAGCGCCTGCATGACGAGGTCGCGGCGGGCGCGCAGATTGGCGTTCATCTCCTTCGCGCGGTACTGCGTGGGCGACGGGCGCGGCCTCTCTCTCGTGATAGGCCGGTCTTCACCCATCCACTTCTTGCGTCCGCCGTCCATCAGCTTCAGCCTCTGGTGGCCGTACATCTCCAGCAGCCAGAAGGCGTAGGCGGCGAACCAGTTGTTGTTGTCGCCGTAGAGGACGATGGTGTCGTCGTTGGCGACGCCGGCCTCGGAAAGGAGCTTCTCCAGGGCGTCCTTGCTGATGATGTCGCGGCGCACCTGGTCCTGAAGCTGACTGGTCCAGTTGAAGGCGACCGCGCCCTGGATGTGCCCCTCGTCGTAGGCCGTGGTGTCGACGTCGACCTCAACCAGCTTGACGCCGGGCTCAGTCATGTGGTCGGCGACCCACTGGGTAGAGACGAGGACGTCGTAAGCGACCTGAGTGGTCATAGTAGCGAACCTCCCGTGAAGATACGGCAAGCGGTGGCCGCGACCACCGCCCGTGTGGCTATGATCCAGCTTCTAATAGCCAATCGCCAATGTCAACAATAGGCGGTCCAGGGACGGATGGCGGACGGACGCGCCTACTGCGGCTTCTCGTCCTCAATGACGCCCATCAGCGTGCCGACCGGATCGGTGAACAGGGCGAACCGGCCGACGCCCGGGATCGGCGTCGGTGGCACAACGGTCGTTGCGCCCAGGCCTTTCGCCTTCTCCAGCGACTCATCGACGCTCTCGACGTGAACGTAGACCGTCATGTACGCGGGCATGTCGGTCGCCTCCATAATGCCGCCGTCGATGCCCACGCTGTCGGCGCGTCCTGTGTACACCAGCGTGTACTGCATCTGCTCCTGGGGTTCGATGCGCCAATCGAAGAGCTGTGTGTAGAAATCGCGCAGCTTCTCTGAGTTCTTGGCGGCGATCTCGAAGTGGACGATGGGGCGTCCCATGATGCATCTCCTTACCAGGCGCGTGGCGTCTCCGGCGGGCGGCCGCCCGCCGCGTGGGTTAGAGCGTAGGTCAGGGGCAAGCGGGAAGTCAAACGCGGGGAGACCACAAAGTCAATTGCCCTGCACTGGCAGCACGACGTCCGTCGACAGCACGCCAAAGAGAAGGCGGTTTCGTGTCGGGCTGTAGATCATGCGCCACCGATTGAGGATGTCGCGACCGAGCAGCGAAGGCACATCCATGATGTCGGGGCTTGGCGCACATATCTCAAGGTCGATCTCGTAGCCATAGACAGCCTGCCCGGGGTCGGAAAAGAGGATGATGGCCGCCTCCAG
>JBBITS010000032.1:14550-15124 GCA_037440665.1 Chloroflexota bacterium | reverse complement strand
CCCACGCTGGTTCTGAATCCATCGTCTGGAGATCCGCCGAGCGTGGACGGAACGTTGAGCGGAGCGGGGTGGCTCTGCGGTGAGTCGCCGTACAGCGGACGCGCGACTGTCAGCGGGACCGGCGTCTCGGGATCTGCCTCGATCGGTGACGGCGTCCTTACGGGGAACTTCACCGTCACCGGCAGCGCCGGGCAGACGAGGCAGGTCACGGTCCAGACAACCGTATCCTGCCCGACCATCGGGCCGCCGATCTACCTGCAGGCGTCCGCCAACTTTACCTTCAACGAGCCTACGCCGGAACCGACGGACACGCCCGAACCCACCGACACGCCGGAGCCAGCGCCGACGGGCACGCCAACGCCCGCGCCGATGCCGACGCAGCCGCCTCCGCCGCCCGGCGAAACGCCCGCTCCCACGCAGCCGCCACCGCCGGGGGAGACGCCGCCGCCTCAGCCCACGTCGCCTCCCGGCGCCACGCCTACGCCCACCAGCGCCGCCTCGCCAACGCCAACACCGGCCACCGGCCCGCCTCAGCTCATGATGATCATCGGCGGCTGCGACCTCGAAGAAGGCG
>JBBITS010000032.1:10367-14478 GCA_037440665.1 Chloroflexota bacterium | reverse complement strand
GTCCCGCCATGCTCGTGCCCGCCAAACCGGCAGACACGCCTGGAATGCTGGCGTTCGTCCCGCCGCCGACGGACGCAGGCCGCTACTACCGCCTGACGGCCAGAATCGCCGACCCCGATTGCCCGGCAAAAGACGACCCGCCCACCACCTACTGGCTGCCAAGCGGGGACGCGATAGGCGATGTCGTGCTGGCCTTCGAGGGCGTGGGCAATACGACCCTCGAGACCTTCGCCAAGTTCGGGATAGTTCCCGGCAAGGTGGCTGAAGTAGATCCCTTCTACAAATGGGTGACCGAACTGGTGGCCACGGAGTCTTTCAAGGGGAAGGACCACTACTTCCGCTGGGAGACCGACCTCGCAGAGGCCGACGGCGCGCTGTGGCAGGCGTCGATCCTACCTTTCCCGAAGGGCTACGAGTCCGACCCGACGTCGCCGCAGGGGCTGATCGCCTCGGCCGACGTTACCTGCAAGAACTGCGAGTTCCACGTCGACCTGTCGCCGCTGGCGTCCGAGGAGGAAGAGAAGAAGAGCGACCCGTGGTACAAGCAGGCCGGCAACGTCGTCCTGGCTCCGATCAAGTGGGCCGGTGGCGGCGTGAAGGCGGTCTGGAATTTCATCATCCCCGGCGGAGGCGGAGACTCGGGCACTCAGGCCGTGCAGGCCGACCTCAACACGACGCCGGTTCTGGAATTTGCCAGCGACGCACCGTCGCTCTTCTATCCGACCACGTTCCACTTCCGCGTCATCCCGACGAAGGGCGGCAAGCCCATCGGCAAGGATTCCAACGAAGTCCTGATGTTCCGCCAGGAGCCAGAGCAGCCGGACATCAAGATCGTCAACTGCGCGCTCTACCCCAACGACCCGGTGTGCCCCACGCCGGAGAAGTACGAGGACAGGCCGTACAAGGCGGAGATTCTCTCTTACCACGGCTGGCTCTCGCCTTCGGAGCCGACGGGGGCATTCGAGGTGGCCGAGACCACAACCATCATCGATCCCTGGTATGGCCCAGTCACGTACACGAAGGGTCAGCTTCTGAAGCCGCCGGACCCGCCCGAACCCTCGTTCCTCGAAGTCATCGTCGATTTCGTCGCCGACATCGTGAACTGGGCGAGCGAAGCGTACGCAGACCTGAAGAAGACCATCATCAAGGCGGTGGCTTCGGTGACGTCGAGCTTCTGCGGCGAGGAGTGCGTCGGGACGGTGCTCGACATGACGCTGATGTACTTCGGCATCCCGCCGGAGATACCCAACTTCGATCAGCTCGTCAACGACGGCATGGACTACCTCGCCGAGCAGGCGGTGCAAGCCGCTGGCGTGCCGGGTCCGCTTCAGGACATGGCCAAAGACGAACTCAAGAAGGGCATGAAAGCCGGCCTGAAGGAGATGCAGTACGCGTTCGCCGACGATGTCTCCTGGCTGCCGAAAGGCGTGCCCGTGATTCCGAACCCGGAGAGCGACTATCAGCCACCCTCGATGAAGATCCGGGTCACCCGCGACCCGAACATCGGGCCGAGCTCCTGCGATCAGAACCCTGGCGCACTGCTGCTGATGGCCTACGTGACCAGCACGTACTCCCTCAGCGCCCAGTTCCAAGACGACTACCAGGACATCCAAGTGGGCCAGTCGGTTCAGCTCTACCAGTTCAAGAACCTGCCCGTGCCGGTGCTCGCGCCGGGCGAGTACATGGACATCACGCTGACCCTCAAGCCGGCCTATCCGCCCGCGAAGACCGGACACTGGTACTCGTCCAACGATCAGGCCAGCATATGGAGTTCTCTCTACTACGGAGGGAAATCGGGGTCTCCTGAGCTTAGCCTGGGCCTGTACAACCAGGTCAAGTGCGTCTACGGCAAAGCCCTGAAGACCATCCCCCACACGACGTACGTCAAGTAGGCGGCCCTGCCGGCGCGCCTTACGTCTGTGGCGGCAGATGGCGGGCCGGGGTAAGATGACGCGTCGCTCCCGAGTCTGCCCCGCAGCGACACCGGCGCCATGCGACAGGCGACGCCCCGTCAGCGCAGGCGCAAACATCACCAGAGGAGGAACCAATGCCCCGAGAGGTCGTAATCGTCGAGGCCGTGCGCTCGCCCATGGGCCGCCGCAACGGCTCGCTGTCCGGCACGCACGCCGTCGTGCTGGCAGCGAAGGTGCTAGAAGAACTCATGCGGCGCGCCAACCTGCCGCCCAGCGTCGTCGAGGACGTCGTCTTCGGCTGCGTGACGCAGGTTGGCGAGCAGGCCGCGAACGTCGCCCGCAACGCCATGCTCACGGCCGGTTACGACTGGCAGACGCCGGCCACGACGGTCGACCGGCAGTGCGGGTCGAGCCAGCAAGCCATCCACTTCGCCGCTAACCTCATTCAGTCAGAGGTCGTCGACGTCGCAGTGGCCGCGGGCGTCGAGAACATGAGCCGCGTGCCGATGGGCGTCAGCATGGCGTCGCACGGCTTCCCCTTCCCGCCGGAACTCATGGCGCGCTACCCGCTGACGGCGCAGGGCATCGCCGCCGAGGAGATCGCCAAGAAGTGGGGAGTCACGCGGCAGGAGGCCGACGAGTTCGCCCTCGGGAGCTACGAGAAGGCCAAACACGCCCGCGACACCGGCCGCTTCGACCGCGAGATCCTGCCTATCGAGGTCGAGATCGAGGGGCAGAAGGGCGTCGTGAAAGCCGACGAAGGCATCCGCGACACGTCGCTAGAGAAGCTGGCGACGCTCACGCCATCGTTCCGCGAGGACGGCATCCACCACGCCGGCAACTCCAGCCAGATCACCGACGGCGCGGCCGCCGTGCTCCTGATGGCCGCCGACAAGGCGAAGGAGCTTGGCGTGAAGCCGCGGGCGCGCATCGTCGCCCAGGCCGTCGTCGGCTCCGACCCGGTTCTGATGCTCACAGGGCCGATCACGGCGACGCCGAAGGTGCTGAAGAAGGCCGGCCTCAAGCTCGAAGACATGGACCTCATCGAGATCAACGAGGCGTTCGCGTCGGTGGTGCTGGCGTGGAAGCGCGAGCTGAACCCCGACATGAACAAGGTCAACGTCAACGGCGGCGCCATCGCGCTGGGCCACCCGCTGGGGGCGACGGGCGCGCGTCTGATGACCACGATGCTGCACGAGCTGGAGCGCACGGGCGGCCGCTACGGGCATCAGGTGATGTGCTGCGGCGGCGGGCTGGCGACAGCGACGATCATCGAGCGTCTGTAGGGGCGCGAGCAGGGAACAACGAGCAGAGAGCAGGGGCGGTCAGGCGCTGCCCTGCTCTTGCTCTCTCTGGCTCAACGCCGAGACTACTGCGTCTCGATCGCCTGCTCGAACTTCTCCAGAGCGCGGCGCGCAAGAGCCTGCGTCGTCGCCACGTCAGTGGCGGGCGCCTGGATGTATTCCAAAGCTATGATTACGTTCCTCTTCCGAATCAGCACCTGGTGCAGGTCCGGGCGCTGGTCTTCGGCGCCGGCCGAGCCGGGCTTGGGCCGGGAGACGAATGCAAATGACTCGTCCCCTAACGTGGGAAGGGCCATAGAGACGTACATGGAGTTCGGATCGGGTTGCTGGTCCTCACAAGACGCCAGGAGTCCCTTGAAGTAGGCGAAATCCTCGCGCGCTCCGCTTTCATCGGTATAGACGACGACCTGTTCGCCAAGAGACGACGGGTTCCTGGACGCAGCGGCCGCTGGAAACAAGACACTGCCAACCAGATCCCATGGCGGCGCAGCCCGGGGAGTGAAGGCAGAAGGTGATTCCAAGACACAGAGGTCCAGGCGATAGGCGCCCGCGTCCGTCATCATGTCGGGCGTAAGCACGTTGACGGACGGCGTCTCGAACTCAGGTGGTGCGTCTTCTTGCGCGAGCAAGGCCGCCCGAATCGCCCCCTCACTGATAACAGGCGCAGCGCCATTCCCTCCGCACGCCGCAGCCGCGAGGGCCAGCACGGAAACAAGGAACACCACAACCGACGGCGACGGCATGACCTGAACACCCGCCTAGGGGCCCATGTAGCCCAGGATATCCTGATTGCCGCAGGCGTCCCCGTCAACGGCCCCAGCTCCACCCCACTCCACGTGGCAGTGGCTGCCTGTGAAGCACCCTGGTATGACCCGCCCGCCGAATTCACTCGTG
>JBBITS010000032.1:0-10332 GCA_037440665.1 Chloroflexota bacterium | reverse complement strand
GGAGGTAATGGGGCTCTTCAGATGCTCATAGGTGAGTTCGCCTATCTGGATAGGTTGGTACGGGGGCGGGAAGTCCACCTGCACCCTTAGCAGAATGCCCGTTCCCACTTGGTTGCCCTGCGCGGCGCAGTTCAGCCAGCTGCGGACAAAGTAAGCCCGAATTTCGCCCCCGTACGGCGACCACTTGTCGCAGTCCTGCGAGTGCACTCGAAACCGCACCGCCGTGTTCTCTACGCCGTCAACGTCCGCAGCGTGGCGAAGCGTCGACGGCGTGTGACTGCACCCTGAGCAGTGATGACAGCACGACGTAAGCGGCTGTCTGGTAGGATTCATCACCCACATCGTATCGCCCTCCCTTATGAAGTCGGCCTCCGCTGCTAGCGCTCGCGCGTATTGTGGGGTGGACCAGTAACCGTGTCACTACCCAATCGGGTAGTTCTGACCTGCGAATTTTGCAGGGTGCAACGGGAGACAGTGATCCTTCGAGGGGCCATAGCGGCGAAACCGGCGGGCGAGGAGCACAGGGCAGGCGCCTACGCCGGCAGGAGCCGCAGGGCGTCGACGTGTCGCGGCCGCAACGCGCCGAAGTGGCGGTGGTCAAGCGTGGCAAGTTTCGATTCGTTCAGCCGCTCCACCACGGCGAGCACGGCTGCGTCGACGAAGCCGATGTCCGCATCGGCATACCTATCACAGAGCTCCCGGACGCGCGGGTAGTCCTCCGGCTCCAAGCCCTCGACTCGGTAGGCTCCGGCGACAATGTCATCCAGCAAGGCCAGGAAGACGCCAGCCTGTAGCCGTGCGTGCACCCAGTAATCGACCTCAACGAGAACCGGGGCGGGGATGACCAAAGGCTCGTCCACGGTTTCGATCAGCCGGCGGCAAGCGATATGGTCCGCGTCGCGCCTGTCCAGCGACGCATAGAGCGGCCCCGTGTCAAGAATCAGCGCCATGACCTGGGGATAGCGCGTTCCTCACCCGCCCGGCGAGCCGTGTCTGTGTGACCGGAATCACCAATGCCCAGGCTCTTCGGCTTCGAGCGGTACCGGTCGGACTTCTCCTCGAGCGCCTCGCGAATGAGAGCGGCCATCGACGTTCGCCGCTCAGCCGCGATGAGGCGGAGCCGCTTCAGAAGGGACTCTGGAAGGGAGATTGTGGTGCGTTCCATGACATCATGATAGCTATCCTTCATCACCACGTCAATTCCGCCCCGGCTCGCTCCCGGCCCAGACGTGAAGGTGACATACAAACCGGGCGGGGGTAGAATGGCGCTGCCGCATCCGAGGCCAGCCAACTTCCGGAAAGGAGCCCCCTAAATGCGCAGAGTGGCAGTAGCCGGCGCGGGCATGACCAGGTTCGGCAAGATGCTGGACCGCAGCTTCAAGGACATCGGCCGCGAGGCCGTCGAAGCGGCCATGAAGGATGCCGGCGTCCAGAAGAACCAGATCGAGGCCGCCGTGGTCGGCAACGCCACCGCCGGCCTCATCATCGGCCAGGAGATGGTCAAGGCACAGGTCATCCTGCGGGAGATGGGCTTCGGCGATATCCCCATGATCAACACCGAGAACGCCTGCGCCAGCTCGTCCACGGCGTTCCACCTGGCGTGGCTGTACGTCGCCTCCGGCATGTACGACGTGGTGCTCGCCCTCGGCGTTGAGAAGCTGTACCACGAGGACAAGCGCAGGAGCTTCATGGCCATCGGCTCGGCCGTCGACGTCGAGCAGGTGATGCAGCTCTTGAAGGCGGCCTCGGCCCAAGGCCGCTCCGAAGGCGAGGCCCCGAAGGAGGGCGGCGAGCAGGCCAAGGGCGGCACCGGCGAAAACCGCTCGATGTTCATGGACTTCTACGCCGCGGCGGCCCGCGCTCACATGAAGGCGCACGGAACCACGCCCATTCAGTTCGCCAAGGTCGCCGTCAAGAGCCACTTCAACGCGTCGCTCAACCCCTACGCCCAGTACCGCGAGCGCTACACCGTAGAGGACATCCTGAACTCGCCCGTGGTCGCCGAGCCTCTCACCCGGCTCATGTGCTCGCCCATCGGCGACGGCGCTGCGGCCCTGATCCTCTGCTCCGAGGAGAAGGCGAAGCAGTTCACCACGAAGCCGGTGTGGGTCACGGCGTCCATCCTCGGCTCGGGCAAGGACCGCGAACCCGGCGAGCCCGGCGTTACGACGCGCATGGCGCGGAAGGCCTACGCCCAGGCAGGCGTCGGACCGGAGGACCTCGACGTCATCGAGCTTCACGACGCCTCCGCGCCTGCGGAGCTTATCGAGTACGAGGAGTTGGGCCTGTGCAAGGTGGGCGAGGGCGGACGCCTCATCGACGAAGGCGTGACCGAGTTGACAGGCAAGATCCCCGTCAATCCGTCTGGCGGTCTGCTGTCCAAGGGCCACCCCATCGGCGCCACGGGCTGCGCGCAGCTCGTCGAGGTCGTCTGGCAGCTCCGGGGCGAGTGCGGTGAGCGTCAGGTCAAGGACGGCAACGCGAAGGTGGGCCTGACGCAGAACGGGGGCGGCGCGGTCCGCGGCGAGGCCGCCGCGATGTCCATCCACGTCCTGGAGCGTTGACGCCGCTTCGCGACAGACAGGCGCGCGAGCAGCACCAAGAGGCCGGGCGAACAGCGTCCGGTCTCTTCTTTCCAGAACTGAGAGCCACACACCAGCGGCGCGACGCAAACCTCCTACCTCGCGCCTCCGGCCTCCCGCGGGCCCAGCCACACTGAAGCGTGGCCTTCATGTTGCGGATCACTCCTTTCTCGCTTCCCGCCTCCAACTTCCTACCTCCAACCTCCCGTCCTTCGCGGTATTCAGCCACGCTGAAGCGTGGCCTTCAGTCTCCGAATCGCCGCAGGCGCGACTTCCGCGAGCGCGCCCCTTGAAGTACGATTGCGTCACCCTGTAGGCAAGGAGAACGGAGCCATGTCTGAGACCGTCCTGCTGGACGTTACGAATGGCGTCGCCACCATCACCCTGAACCGCCCCGAGAAGCTCAACGCCATGGACCCGCCGATGCTGGACCTGCTGGCCGAGGTCTGCCACCGGGTCGCGGCCGACCGTCAGGCGCGCTGCATCGTCGTAACCGGCGCCGGACGGGCGTTCTGCGCCGGGGGAGACGTGAGCGCCATGGCCTCGGCGTCGCCCGCCGACCTCGCCGAGCTGGCGTCGATGAGCTACGCCGACGGCGTGAGCCGCCTGCGCCGCCAGGAGGAGGCTTCGCGCCTGCTGCACGAGATGCCCAAGCCCACCATCGCCATGGTCAACGGCGCCGCGGCGGGCGCCGGCCTCAGCGTCGCGCTGGCCTGCGACATCCGCATCGCTGGCGAGAGCGCGAAGTTCACGACGGCCTTTGCCAAGGTAGGCTTCTCCGGCGACTTCGGCGGCTCGTACTTCATGACGGCGCTGGTGGGCACAGCCAAGGCGCGCGAGCTGTACTTCACGTCGGAGATCATCGACGCGCACGAGGCCGCCCGCATCGGCCTCGTAAACCGCGTGGTACCGGACGAAGTCCTGCGCACGGAGACCATGCGCCTGGCCGAGAGCCTGGCATCCGGACCGGCCGTAGCCTACGCCCTGATGAAGGGCAACCTGAACGCCGCGATGCGGGCCTCGCTCTCCGACATGCTGCAACTGGAGGCCGAGCGGATGACCACCACCGGCCAGACGCAGGACCACCGCGAGGCCGCCCGCGCCTTCCTGGAGAAACGTCCGCCGCAGTTCTCGGGGCGGTGACCGCCTCCTCCCGGGCGGGCATAGCGTTGTCAGGTATCGGCCGGACGCGTATACTCGCGCCAAGCTTCGGGACGTACGCCGCGAACACAGTTGGGGAAGTGGAGCCCATGTTCAGGGGGGAGGTGGGTTCGTGGAGACCAACGGCTTTCCGAAGTGCCGCAAGTGCCGTGAGGGCGACCTGGTGCCGCTGTCCGACTTCGGCAGCCAGGGAGCGCCCATACACTACAAGGCATGGGCGTGCACGAACCCCGATTGCGGGTTCAACATCAAGATCCGCAACGGGGACCTGTACATCGACGAGCCTATAGCCAGCGGAGCGCTGCACAGCCCTCGGATGCGGTAACCCCTGGCGACCGCCCCGCCCGGCCTCGCTATCTCCCGATACCCGCGTAGAGGATTCCGGCCGCTTCGACGCGCCTACGATCGAACGCATTGCGCCCGTCAAGAACCGCCCGCAGGCCCGCGAAGGCCGTGAGGTCCAAGCCGACGTAGGCGTCGTGCCACGCCTGCACCACGACGGCGGCGGCGGCGCAGGGCACGGCGCACGGCTGGAAGCCCAGCGCGCGCAGTTCGTCGTCCGAGTGCAGCGGGTCGTGGGCGACGACACGCGCGCCGCGCCGCGCCAGCTCGTCCCGCAGCCGGAACGCCGGCGACAGATGCGTCTCTTTGACGTTACCCCGGAACGTAACACCCAGGATAACTACGGTCGCCCCGGCCAGCGATCCCATGATCTTCTCCAGGCGTTCTGCTCCGTACGCCGCCATGGCGTCGTTGATCCGGCGGCCCAGCGCCGGTAACTTCAACTCATCGGCGGACAGGAAGTGGGGGTACACGGGTATGCAGTGCCCGCCCACGCCGAGGCCTGGCTGATGGATGTGCGAGTACGGCTGCGAATTCGCCGCTTCGACGACCTCGGTGAAGTCGATGCGGCGAGCATCGGCGTAGCGCGCCAGTTCGTTTGCCAGGGCGATATTGAGGTCGCGGTACACGCCCTCGGCGATCTTCGTCAGCTCCGCCGCCTCGGCGCTGGACAGGAGCTTCACTTCCACGCCGAGAGCCTCCCGGTAGAAGGCCGCCGCCTGCTCGCCCGACGCCGCGTCCACGCCGCCCACTATCTTCGGATAGCGCCGCAGGTCGCGAATTAGCGTTCCCGACGACACACGCTCGGGCGCGGCGGCGACGAGGACTGATCGCCCGGCCTTACGCACCCGCGCGGCCACGCGCTCGCGCGTCGTGCCCACGGGCACCGTCGTCTCGACGACGACCAGCCCGCCATCCCGCACGCCCTCGGCCACGGCCTCTACGGCGCTATCGAGGTTCGAGAAGTCCGGCCGCCCGCTGGCATCCAGAGCCACCGGCACGACGATGATCATGACGTCCGCCCTCGCCGCAGCGGCCGCTGTGTCGCCGGTCGCGCGCAGCCTTCCCGCGGCGACGCCATCGCGAATCAGATCGTCCAGGCCGGGCTCAAAGGGGAAGGGTGAGCGTCCGGCGTTGACCATCGCCGCTCGCCCTAGATCGGTGTCGGCTCCCTCGACGTCGTAGCCCCGCGATGCGAGAAACGCGGCCAGCGGCAGGCCAACCTTCCCCAGGCCGACGACAAGGATGCGGCTCACACCGGCCGCTCCAGCGTGAACGCGGCGGTCTCCGGAGGCGACTCGCCCCGGCGAGGGCGGACCGCCTGGCCCGTGCGTCCGGCCTCGACCAACGCCTCGGCCACGGCCATCGCGGCCAGCCCGTCGGCCGCTGGCACGGCGGGCGGCAGGCCGTCGCGGACGCTGGCGACGAAGGCCTCCAGCTCGACCTTCAGCGGTTCGGGCTTGTCGACGGGAATCCGCACCTGCTGCCCCTCGGTGACGCCGGTGACGGCGGCGAGCGCGGGCCACGACGGCGTCTCCTGCGCGCGGGCGTTCTCGTAGAACCAGAGGTCCTTGGTGATGTAGTCGACGGCGAACATCCCCCGCTCGCCGAGGACCGAGAGCTGCCGGATCTTGGTCGGCGTCAGCCAGTTCACGTCGAGCACGCCGACCACGCCGTTCTCGAAGCGAAGGATGCCCGAGAGCATGTCCTCGTGCTCGGTGTTGATCCGGCGTTGCGTTTCGGCGCTCACGCGCTCGACTTCGGAGCCGAGGACGAAGCGCATGACGTCGATGTCGTGCGGCGCGAGGTCGAGCACGACGCCGACGTCGCGAATGCGGCTGGGAAAAGGACCCACGCGACGGGCGTGCGCCTGAAACACGCGCCCCAGATCTCCCGCCGCGATGCGCCGCTTCATCTCCACCACGGCCGGGTTGAAGCGCTCGACGTGGCCGACGGCCAGCGTCACGCCCGCCCGTTCGGCGGCCGCCTTGATGGCCAGCCCATCCCCTACCGTCGCCGCCAGCGGCTTCTCGACGAGGCAGGGGACGCCCCGCTCCAGGGCCGCCTGCGCCACCTCCCGGTGCAGGCTCGTGGGCACGGCCACCGACACGAGGCCAGGCTTCGCCTCGTCCAGCAGCCGGACGTAGTCGCTGTATCCGGCGGCCGTCCGGCCGCGCGTCGCCCGCTCGACGCGGCGTGGGTCGATGTCGCAGACGGCGGCCAGTTCGACGCCGTCGAGTTCGCCGTAGACGCGAGCGTGGTTCGCGCCCATGGAGCCCAGACCGATGACCGCGGCGCGCAACGTCTTCACCGGTTCACGCCCCCGGCAGGTTGCAGCATGAACTCGCGCACCGCCTCGACGATGGCGTCGAGATCGGCGCCCGACAGGGCCGGATGCACGGGCAGCGACAGCACCTCTGTGGCGGCCCGTTCGGACACCGGCAGGCTGACCTCGCCGTGCCCCATGCCGGCGTACAGAGGCTGCCGGTGCACCGGCGCCGGATAGAAGACACCGGTCTCGATGCCCCGCTGACGCAGATGGTCGCGCAGGGCGTCGCGGCGTCCGCCCGGGACGCGCACGGTGTACTGGTGATAGACGCTCCCAACGCCCGGCGCCCCGGCCAGCGGTTCGACGCCCTGCAACCGTGAGGTCAGGATGGAGGCGTTAGTGCGGCGGCGCTCGTTCCAGGCATCGAGCTTGCGAAGCTGGGCGAGGCCGATGGCGGCGGCGACCTCCATCATCCGGTAGTTGAAGCCCAGAGCCTCGGCGCGGTAGCGCTCGCGCTCGCCCTGGCTGCGGAGCAGACGCACGCGCTCAGCGACGGCGGGATCGTCGGTTGTCACCATGCCGCCCTCACCGCCGGTCGTCATGTTCTTCGTCGCGTAGAACGACCAGCACGCCGTCCCCCGCGCGCCGACGCGACGTCCGTCGCGCTCAGCGCCGTGCGCCTGCGCGGCGTCCTCGATGATCGCGATGCCCTTCGGCTCGCAGAGGGCGCGCAGTTCGCCGACGGGCGCAGGCGCGCCGTAGAGACTCACCGGCAACACTGCGCGCGTCCTTTCCGTGAGCGCGCGGGCGACCCACGCCGGGTCGACGTTCAGGTCTTGCTCGCGAACGTCGGCGAAGACCGGACGCGCTCCAGCGAGGAGCACGGCGTTGGCCGTGGCCGCGAAGGTGAACGCCGGAACCACGACCTCGTCGCCCGGTCCGGTGCCGTGCGCCAGCAGGGCCAGATGCAGCGCGGCGGTGCCGCTGGACACGGCAACACCGTGGGGAGCGCCGACGTAGGCGGCGAAGGCCTCCTCGAACGCTGCTACGCGCGGCCCCTGGGCGAGCTGGCCGGAAGCGAGAGCTTCGAGCGCGGCCTGGCGCTCCTCATCCTCCATCAGCGGCTGCGAGACGCGGATCACGGCGTCGGTTCCAGCCCATGCCGCCCCAGGTGCGGCATGGCAAAGGCGACGGCGGCGCCGACCGCCATGAAGAACGCCAGCAACAGCACCGGCGCCAGCGCAACTACGACGACGCCCGCGACAAACCCGACGAGTCCGAGGCGCGCTCCGCGCCAGGGTGTCATCCGCGCCAGGACGAACCCCATCTCGAACGGAACCACGAACAGCGCAGCGAACGGCACGAGGTCCGCCGGGTGGTCTCTCTCGAGCACGACGAACGACGCCAGCGCCGCCAGCGCCGCCAGTATCCCGACCGCCGTACCGGCGTTGAACAGACGCGTGCCCAGCGTCACTGCATCCCTCCCCGAACCGGCGCCAGTTCCAACCTCCGGCCGCAGGCGGCGCACGACCACGTGCCGTCGCCCGTCTCGGTCAGAGGACGGCCGCACTGGCAGACGTAGCCGACGCGGCGCGCCGGGCTGCCCGCCACGAGCGCATGAGGCGGCACGTCTTTCGTCACGACGCTGCCCGCGCCCACCATGGCCCAGCGCCCGATGGTTACGCCGCAGACGATGACCGCGCCCGCGCCGATGGACGCGCCGGTTTCCACGCGCGTCGGCGTCAGTTCCCACTCGTCGTCACCCAGGGGCGCGCCGTCAGGATCGATGGAGCGCGGGTAGCGATCGTTGGTAAACGTGACGTGCGGTCCGACAAACACGCCGTCATCCAGGCGCACGCCGCGATACACGGACGCGTAGTTCTGCACCTTCACTGCGTTGCCTATGACGACGTCTCTGTCCACGTACACGCCTTTGCCGATGACGCAGTCGTCGCCGATGACCGCGCCTTCGCGCACCTGCGCGTGATGCCACACCCTGGTTCGCGCCCCGACGCGGGCCTTTGGCGATACCTCAGCCGTCGGATGGATCATCGCTCCAGCATCTCCACCATCTTCTCCGCGGCGTGGCCATCGCCGAAGGCTGGCGGCGGCTCCCCTTCGGGAGCATCGCGGCGGCACGCAGCCACGATGGCGGCGGCATCAGCGCCCGCGAGGGCATTCCACCCGTGGGCCAGCGTCTCCGGCCACTCCGTCTCGTCGCGCAGGGTCACACAGGGGACGCGCAGCCAGAAGGCCTCGCGCTGAACGCCGCCCGAATCCGTCGCCACGACCCGCGCGTTCCTGATGAGCTGCAGCATGTCCAGATATCCCACCGGCTCGATCACCCGTACAGGCGATTCGGCCTCGATGTCCGACGACGCCATCGCCAGGCGCGCCCGCGGGTGGATCGGGAAGATCGCGGGTTCGCCCAGCGCCGCCAGAGCGCCCAAGATGGCCTCCAGCCGCGCCGGGTCGTCGGTATTGGCCGCCCTGTGCACCGTCGCCAGCGCGTAGCCTCGCGGCATCAGCCGGAGCGTCTGCATGATACTCGATCGCTCTTCGGCCAACGGGAGGTGGTACAGCAGCGAGTCGTACATGACGTCGCCCGTCAGTTCCACGCGCCCCCAGCCGCCCTCGACGCCGATGCCCTCGCGCCGAAGGTTGTCCACGGCCGTCTCCGTGGGCGCGAATAGAAGTTCACAGAGGTGGTCGGCCACCACACGGTTGATCTCCTCCGGCATCCGGCGGTCGAAGCTCCGCATGCCAGCCTCGACGTGCGCGCACCGGAGGCCGAGCTTGGCCGCCGCCAGCGCTCCCGCGGGCGTGGCGTTGGTGTCGCCGTAGACCAGCGTCCAGTCCGGGCGCTCGCGGTCGAGAACGGCTTCGACGCGCTCCAGCGTCTGCCCGGTCTGGCGACCGTGGGAGCCGGAGCCGACGCCCAGGTGGTGGTCGGGCTCGGGAAGCTGCAGGTCGGCGAAGAAGACAGCGGAGAGCTGCGGGTCGTAGTGCTGGCCGGTGTGGACGATGACGTGCCGGTGGCCCCGCGCCACGAGCGCGCGATGGAGCGCGGCTACTTTGGGGAACTGGGGCCTCGATCCGGCGATGGAGAGGACCTTCAACGCGCGCCCTGGTCGTCGGTCGCGGCCGCCGCCGTCAGGCCGCTGTCGCGGCGGTCGATGAGGGCGAGGGCGTGGATGCGGGCCGCGAGTTCCTCGCGGGACGGTGGGACGTCGCGGGCCAGTTCTTCGATCTTCTCCACTAGCTCTTTCGCCGGGATGGTGGTCTGACCCTGGATGAGGAACACCTTCGGATGGTGCGTCTGGACGATGCGCTCGTTGACGCCCACCAGCTCCTCGTGCAGGCTCTCGCCCGGACGCAGCCCGGTGTACTCGATCTTGATGTCCACGCCCGGCTCTAGGCCCTTCAGCCGGATCATCTTCTCCGCGAGATCGGCGGTCTTTATCACCTCGCCCATCTCGAGCATAAAGATCTGCCCGCGGCCCGCGAAGGCCGCCGTCTGGATGATCAGCGACACGGCCTCGGGCGCCGACATGTAATAGCGCGTGGCCTCCGGGTGAGTCAGCAACACCGGCCCGCCGCGCTCGATCTGGCTCAGGAACAGCGGCATGACGCTGCCCCGGCTGCCCATCACGTTGCCGAAGCGCACGGCGCAGAACACCGTGCCGTCCTCCTGACCGAACGCCGACACCAGCAATTCGCCGACGCGCTTGCTGGCCCCGTACACGTTGTCTGGGTCCACGGCCTTGTCGGACGACACGAAGACGAACTTCTGCGCGCCAGCGCGCCGGGCCGTCCGCGCGACGTTGAGCGTGCCCAGGACGTTGGCGTGCAGCGCAGCCTCCGGGTGCTCCTCCAGCACGGGGATGTGCTTGTACGCCGCGACGTGAAACACCAGGTCGGGTCGCGCGGCGTCGAAGGCCTTGTCCACCGCCGCGCCGTCGCCCACGTCGCACAGCC
>JBBITS010000031.1:0-15208 GCA_037440665.1 Chloroflexota bacterium | reverse complement strand
GTCCGCGGGCCGCTGGCACGCCGAGACCGCCTTCCAGCGGCGTGCCGTAGCGGTCGACGGCCCCCGGGGCAATGGTGACGCGGTACGGCGACGACGGTTCGAACTCCACGCCGATGAAGAGAATGCGGCTCTCGTAGTCCCAGCCCATATACGGCTCTTGCTCCGGCTCCGGCGTGATAGTCACCCGGTCTTCGACCGACTCCTCGTCCATCGGGTTGGTGAAGGTGATCTCGACGCCGTAACGATCGGCGGAGGCGCTGCCCTGCGCGGGGTCGGTGCTTTCGACGCGGGGAACGCCGACGGTCGTGAACGACCACGCGACGGCGTCCGCCGTCACCGCATCCGCGCCCAGGGCGCGCACGCCTGCGCCTACCAGCGCGTCGTAGGCCGTCGCCAGCGCCAAGGGCTGAGCCGGGTGGAACAGGAACGTCTGATCGTCGAGCCATTCGAACGCGCCGGCGACAGGGCCAGCGCCTGACGGCCGGAGCGTGAAGGCGGCCTCCGCGGAGGCGCGATCCACGGGCTGGTTGAATCCGATCTTGATCTCAGGTTCGGGTTCGACGTACAGGCTGCCGGCCAGCGGGAAGAAGATGACGACCCTGGGCAAGGCCGTCGTGAACGTCGTCGCGTAGTCCTCGTGCAGCCGCGCGCCGAGCTGGTTCGCCAGACCGGCCTTCACCGTGGCCGTGTACGTGGTCGATGGCGCCCAGCCGACGCCCGACGGCGTGAACTGGTACAGCGACGTGTTAAGCCAGCGGCCTTCGCCCTCGACGGGCGGATCGAACTCGACAACGCCCTCGGGCCCGCGCGCGTCGATGACCGTGAGCGGCGCCACGGAGCGGTTGAACTGAACCATAAGGGGCGCGTCGAGGGCGACCTCGGCCGCGCCGTCGGCGGGGAAGACCGACGATACCTCAAGCCTGCCGTCGGTGGTGAACTGGAAGTCTAGGTCCACAGGCTGCGCGCCTTCGGGCACGGCGGTCGCGGGGAGCTGGAGGGATATCTCGTACGTCTCGCCGCGCGCGAAGCCCGGCCATTCGGGGTAGAACGCCAGCACGTCCTTCTGGAACCTGCGCTCGCCCGCAGGCTCGTTGCTTATCGTGAGGGCCTTGGCGGCAGCCTTGCGATCGATGTCTCCTGCCAGCCTGATCCGCACCGGTGTCATGGGGTCGACTTTGTCGCCCACCGGCCCGATGATCTCGACGCACAGCGGCTCGTCGCAGTCGTCGCCCTCGCCGCGCGGGAGCAGGGCGAACGTTAGCCCCGCAGCGATTGCAGCGACCGCGAACACGGCCGCCGCGCCCGCCGCGATCCGCTGTCCGCGCGTCATCCGACGCCAGCGCGCTGCGGCCGCACCGGCCGCTGAGCGGACCCTGGCCATCCATGCGCCTGCCATGACACCCTCCCTAGGGCGGTAGAACGGTCACGTTCGCCACCCTGCTCCAGACCTCGTTTCCATCCCGATCCACGGCTCGCGCGCGGACCTCGTGCGCTCCCTCGACGATGGGCCAGCGCAGTTGGTAAGGCGCAGAGCCGGCACGGCCCAACAGGCCGCCATCGACATAGAACTCGACGTATCGCACGGGCATCGCTGGCTGCGCCTCGATGCGCAGCGTCTGGTCCTCGCGCCGCACGTCGCGGCTGACGCGTAGGACCAGTCCGTCGGGCGGCGACACCAGCAGCAGCTCTGGCCGGACGTCGATGCCCGCGAGTACGCCCGCCGCGGGCGCCGACGAGTACGGGGGCAGCGGCGGCAACGCAACACCGGCACCGCGCGCCCACGGGATCGCCTCGATAGGGACGAAGGCGAAGACGCGCTCGCGCACCTCGCCCGCGCACGGGGCGTCGGCCGAGGCGACGGCATCGCCGCCCGGCTCGCACACCAGGACCGGCCGGTAGTAGTCGTCGCGTTCCACCGGAACGGTGCCCTCAGCGAAGACCTCCACCCGCCGCCGCTGGCAGTACGGTGTGGGCAGGAGCCCCGATGGCAGGCAGACCTCGGCCCGGACGATGCCCTCGGGCTCAGTGAAGCCGCGCACGGGCTTCGTGCGCAGGGCGGCGTCCATGACGTCGCGCCAGATGGGCGCGGCGCCGTCGACGCCCGACACGCCGCGCATCGGGCTGTTGTCGGCGTTGCCCACCCAGACGCCGACGGCGATGTCCGGCGTGTAGCCCACCGTCCAGTTGTCGCGGAAGTCGGTGGTCGTGCCCGTCTTGACGGCGGCGGGCCGCCCGAGCTTCAGCGGGCTCTCGTAGCCGAAGCCCGGCGCCCGCGCGTCGTTGTCCGACAGGATGTCCGTCAGCAGATACGCTGTCTGCTGCGACAATACCCTCGTCCCCCGCTGCGTGGGCGCCTGGTACAGGACGTTGCCTTCGCTGTCTTCCACCCGCAGGATCGCCACCGGCGTGACGCGACTTCCACCGTTGGCCAAGGCGGCGTAGGCGGCGGTCAGGTCCAGAAGCCGAACTTCGGCCCCGCCCAGGGTCAGCGACAGGTCGTACCGCGAGGGATCGCGCAGCGTCGTCAGGCCGAGGCGGCGGCCCATCTCCAACGCCCGCTCCACGCCGACCGCGGCGAGCACGCGGACGGCCGGGACGTTGTACGACGACGCCAGCGCCTCGCGCAGAGGTACGACGCCGTGGAACGTGGCGTCGTAGTTGTCCGGCGTGTACGGATCGCCAGTCTGCGTGGAGAGGCTCGTCGGCACGTCCAGCAGAGGCGTCGCCGGCGTAAAGCCGCTCTCGAGGGCCTCGGCGTAGATGACGGGCTTGATGGCGCTGCCGGGCTGGCGCTCGGCCAGGGCGACGTTCACCGCGCCGTCGATCTCCTCGTCGAAGTAGTCAGCGCTGCTCACCATGGCCAACACCTCGCCGGTGGCAGGATCGATAGCGACGACGGCGCCGTTGGTTACGTGGCGGTCCTCCAGCTCGCCGACGCGCCACGCGACCGTTCGCTGCGCCGACCGCTGCAGGTCGAGGTCGAGCGATGTGTAGACGCGCAGGCCGCTAGCCGACAGACCGTCCGCGCCGACTACGGCTGGCAACTGGTCCAGAACCCAAGCGACGAAGTGCGGCGCTTCGATAGGAAAGGGCCTCGTATTGAGCGCAAGGGCCTCTTCGCGGGCGGCGGCCGCCTCGGCGTCGCTTATGTATCCCTCCGCCGCCATGCGGCCGAGGACGACGGCCTGCCGGGCCTTCGCCGCGTCGAAGCGAGTGAAGGGGTCGTACGACGCGGGCGCCTGCAGCAGCCCGGCGAGGAACGCCGACTCGGCGAGGTCGAGGTCGCGCACGCCCTTGCCGAAGTAGGTGCGCGAGGCCGCTTCGACGCCGTAGGCCAGGTTCCCGAAGTACACCCGGTTCAGATACATCTCGAGCACCTGGTCCTTGGAGAAGCTGCGCTCCAGGCGCAGCGCCAGCACAGCCTCCTTCGCCTTGCGCAGCGGGCTCGCCGAGGCGCGTTCCCCGGCGCCGAAGTAGAGGTTGCGAGCGAGCTGCTGCGTGATGGTGCTGCCGCCCGACTGCAGCTCGCCGCTCCAAGCGTTGGTCACGGCCGCGCGGGCGATGGCGGGCAGGTCGACGCCGGGGTTCGTGTAGAACGAAGCGTCCTCGGTGGCGACGACCGCTTGTTCGAGGAGGTCGGGGATTTCGGAGAGGGGCACGTAGGCATGGCGTCCGCCGGTCAGGCCCGCCGGGTCGTACAGGACGCGCCCTTCGCGGTCGAGGATCTGCGTCGATTCAGGTAGCGGGCGAATGGCCGGGGCGCCGGGCAGCGGCGCGAGGTAGAGGGCAGCGTACGCCAGCAGCGCAGCGATGCCGCCGTAGACCACAAAGCGCTGCAGAACCGTGCCCCGCCTCATGCGGGCGCCTCCGTGCGACGAAACCGCGCCTTCCGGGGCTCCGCTCCCGGACCGGCATCACTAGCATACGATGGATGGGAAGGCCCTATGCAGTCCGATGCCCGGCCGGGACACGGGAAGCGGGCCTGCCCCCTTATGGTTTTCCCTGATGGGGCCGAATATGAGATGGATGGATATCGCCCGCGGGGGAGGCGAACATGACCCTCACTGGCCGGACCAGACAGCGTCTGCTGGTTGACCGCGACACCTTCCTGGCGCGCCTGTCCGAGGAGATCGAACGGGCCGAGCGCTACGACCACTCGTTCACCATGCTGCTCCTCCAAGCCCCCGAAGAGGCGGTGGGCCGCAACCGCGTGGGAACGCTGTTCCGCGTGGCTATGGCCGCTCGCAGCCTGGTGCGTGGCTGCGACCTGGTGACGGTGTTCGAGAGTCCGGGGCTGTTCGCAGTGCTGCTGCCCGAAACGGGGCCGTCGGGCGCCGCGCGGGTGCTGGAGCGCTTCCAGGCGAACATCGTCGACGAAAGCGGCGCCTGGGACGTCCGCCTCGCTGTCTACCCCCACGACCGCGAGAACATCGAGGCGTTCCTGCAAAAGGCGGCCTGAAGGCAGAAGTCAGACGCCAGAGGCCAGATGGAAAACAATGAAGGCCGCCTTTCAAGGTGGCCTTCTTCGTGGGTTACCTTGCGCCACGCTGAAGCGTGGCCTTCATTCTTGGATGATTTGCCGCCGTCAAGCGGTTCGGTGAAGAAATGGCGCGCTCGGCGGGACTCGAACCCACGACCTCAGCCTCCGCAGGGCTGCGCTCTATCCAACTGAGCTACGAGCGCGCGTCGAACGCGGGCCGTCGCGGCCCGCCGTCAACTTCTGTTGGTGCCGAAGGTGGGATTTGAACCCACACGCCCTTGCGGACACTACGCCCTGAACGTAGCGCGTCTGCCATTCCGCCACTTCGGCACGGAGTCCTTCCCCAGGAAGGACAGGCATCGCGAGAATGGTGGGCGGTACTGGACTTGAACCAGTGGCCTCTTCCGTGTGAAGGAAGCGCTCTCCCGGCTGAGCTAACCGCCCCGAACGGGAAGCGCCGGCTTCCCAGGACCGCCTAAGTATAGCAGCGCCATTTTCAGCCCAACAAGACGCCGCCCGCCGCCGCGCCGCGCCCGCTGGACACTCCTCGCGCTGTCTCGTACCGTTCAGCGGGAGGTTCCAGACTGGACGACCTTACCATCATCCGCTTCCGCCGCAAGAGCCTGTGGCGGCGTATGTACGAGCGCTGGGGCATCGCCCCGCTGTACGTCGCCGCTCTCGCCTTGCTCATCGTCATCCACGCGCTCCTGCGCGCCGCCTGATCTGCCCGGCGCGGGGCCAGCCTCTATACTGCCTTCGTGACCACCCCATCGACGTCTCCCGGACCTCCCGCGCTCACGGTCATCGCCCGCAACCTGGCGGCGGCCGAGGCCTTCTCGATCCACGACGACGAGAAAGCGCGCGCGGCCGGCTACAAGGGCGGCCTCGTCACCGGCGTCACCATTTTGGGCTACGTCACCCGCGCGCTGGAGGCGCTGTTCGGCCGCGAATGGCTCGCGCGGGGACGGATCCGCATCCGCTTCCAGCGGCCGGTGTACGACAATCAGGAGCTAGTCGTCCACCTGCGCCCCGACGGCACAGGGTCATACGCCATCGAGGTCACCGGGCCCGGCGGCGACGCCGTGACGTCAGGAGAGGCGCACCTTCCCGAGTCGCTTTCGCAGCAGCGTCCGTGGCGGACGACGATCCCTGTTCCCCCGCCGACCCGGGCGGCGGACGGACTTCTGACCTACGACGACCTGGCGACGGGGATGGACCTCGTGCCGCTGCCTTCGCGCATCACAACGGATCTCGTGCGCCGCTGGCTCGCGGAGATCGGCGACACGACGGAGTGGTACGCCGAGACGCCGCCGCCCGTGCATCCGGCGCAGTTTGCCCGCATGCCGATCGAGCTGCTGCACCGCGCCATGGGCCGCCGCCCGACCATCCATGTCGAGAGCGGCATCGAGCATCTGGCCGAGGCGCGCGCGGATCAGGAGTTCCTGACCTACGCCTGCGTCGCGGACCTGTATCAGAAGAAGGGCAACGACTACCTGGTCATCGACACGATGACAGTCGATGAGCGCGGACGGGAGATCGTCCGCCAGCGCTACACCAGCATCAACCGTGTGAGTGGGCTGTCGTAGCGGGCCTCAGTGGACCTCGTCGACGGTGCGGTCGATCATCCGGAGCGCCTGCGCTCGCAGGACAGCGTGCTCCGGGCGTCCGAGGGCGGGATCTGACGCCAGCAGACGCTGCGCCTCCTCGCGCGCCCGTTCGATAGCCTTCACGTCGGTGAGCGCGGCGACGCGCAGGCCGGGAACGCCCGCCTGGCGGGTGCCAAAGAACTCGCCCGGCCCGCGCAGGCGGAGGTCGGCCTCGGCCAGCTCGAAGCCGTTGGAGGTCCTCGCCATCAGGCGCAGGCGCTCCCTCGCCTCCTCAGACGGGTCGTCGGCCAGCAGCATGCAGTGCGACGCCTCTGAGCCGCGGCCGACGCGCCCTCGGAACTGGTGGAGCTGCGCCAGCCCGAAGCGGTCCGCTCCTTCGATAAGCATCACCGTCGCGTTGGGCACGTCGACACCGACCTCGACGACGGCCGTGGACACCAACACGTCGGCCTCGCGGTCGCGGAAGGCGCGCATCGCCTCGTCCTTGTCGCGGGCGCTCATGCGACCGTGCAGGAGACGCAGGCGCAGGCCGGGGAAGACGTCGCGGCGCAGGCGCTCGAACTCCGCCGTGGCGGCGCGCGCCTGCATCGCCGCCGACTCCTCGACCAGTGGGCAGATGATGAACGCCTGACGTCCCTTCGCGACTTCGCGCCGGACAAAATCGTAGGCCTCGTCGCGGCGATCGGGCGGCTTCCACTCGGTGGTGACGGGCGTGCGGCCCGGAGGTAGTTCGTCGATGACCGACAGATCGAGGTCGCCGTACAGCGTGAGCGCCAGCGTGCGGGGGATAGGCGTCGCCGTCATGACCAGCATGTGGGCGGCCGCTGAGCCCTGCTCGCGAAGCGCCGCGCGCTGCATGACGCCGAAGCGGTGCTGCTCGTCGACGATAACCACGCCAAGCTTCGGGAACCGGACGCCCTCCTGGATCAGCGCGTGGGTGCCGACGGCGACATCGACCTCGCCCGCCACGACGGCCTCCCGCACGCGCCGCCGCGCCGGCGCCGTTAGCGAGCCGGTCAGAAACGCGATGCGCACGGGCCGGCCGACGTACGGAGGCGTGGCGGTCAGCATCGGCCCGTCGCCGTCGTGAGCGTTGAGGACAGCGCGCAGTGTGCGCAGGTGCTGGGCAGCGAGGATCTCCGTGGGGGCCATCATCGCGCCCTGATAGCCGTTGGCCACCGCCGCGACCAGCGCCGCCGTAGCGACGACCGTCTTGCCGGAGCCGACGTCGCCCTCCAGCAGGCGGCTCATGGGACGATCGCCCGTCATGTCGCTCAGGATCGCGTCGAGGCAGCGTCGCTGAGCGCCGGTCAGCGCGTAGGGCAGCGACGCCAGGAAGCCGTGAAGCGCCTCTTTCGGCATGCTCAGCGACGGTGCGGGCGCGGAGTTGCGGAACCGCTGACGCCGGATGAGCACGGCGAGCTGGATGGACAGCAGCTCCTCGAACGCCAGACGGCGCAACGCCCTCCAGAGCTTATCCTTCGTCTCCGGGAAATGGGCGTTGCGGATGGCCTCGGCTGCGCCCGGGAAGCCGTGGCGCGCGCGCAGGTCAGCGGGCAGAGCCTCCGGGACCAGCGACGCGTAGCGGTCCACAGCGCCCCGCATGACGCGCCGTACGGTGCGCCCGGCCAGCCCCTCGGTTAGCGGATAGACGGGGACGAGACGCCCCACGTGGGTGAGGTCGTCGGACCACAGCTCCCACTCGGGGTTGTCGAACGTGGGCTGGCCCTGGTAGTACGAGACCTTTCCGGCCAGCACGACCTCGGCGTTGGGTCTGAGCTGGCGAGCGACGTAGGGCTGGTTGAACCAGACCACGCGCATCATGCCCGTGTCGTCGCCGACGGTCGCGACGGTCCCCTTACGGAAGCGTCCGATCTCCCTCTCGGCTGCGCTCCAGACGCGGACGCGCACGACCTGCTCCTCGCCGCCCTGCAGGTCCTTGATCTTGACGACGTCGGTGTAGTCGTTGTGACGCCTGGGGAGGTAGTAGAGGAGATCGCGCACGGTGCGCACGCCCAGCTTCGCGAGGCGCGGTTCCAGCGCCCGGCTGACGCCCTTCACGGCCGTCACCGGCTGGTCGAGGGCCTCAGTCGCGGCCGGAGCCTCGCGCCTGGCTGCCGTCTGCGCAGGCGTCGCCTTTGCTGGATCCGGCGCGGACTGCCGCGTTCTCACCGCGGGCGCGGGTCCGGGCGAGGCGATTTGCCGGAGCGTCTCTTCCAGCCAGGCGCGGCGGCCGGCCGCCGTCAAGCTGCGATAGCCGCGCGCGCCCGTTCGCCGGAGGGCGGCGCGCACGTGAGGGCGCAGGGCGCGTCCGTCACCGAGGAGCGCGGTCCGGAGGAAACGGTCCAGCCCGCCGACTACCGCCGTGTCGTTGCAGCCGCGCGACCGCTCCAGCTCGAGGATCTTCCGCAGTTGCTCTTCGGTCTGAGGCTTCACGGCTTCCCGCCGTTGCGCCGGGTTCACGAAGGTTCCTATTCCAGCGACACGATGTACGGGTAGTGCGGCTGGTCGCCGCGCACGACCTCGACCTCCAGGTCGGGGTATCTCTCGCGCAGGCCGGCCGCCAGCGCCTGGGCTTCGCCGTCGCTCACGCCTTCGCCGGCGTAGAGGGCGAGCAACGACGGGCCTCCACGGCCGGTCGCGCCGCCGGCATCGTACATCTGCCGCACGGCCTCGGCGACGGCGGCCTCGGTGGTCTCCGCGGCCACCGTGAGGTCGCCCTGCACGATGCCGATGGGCTGACCGGCGCGAATCTTCCTCCCTCCGATGGACGTAGAGCGCGCGGCCAGCGTTATCTCGGCCCAGCGCACCTGCGACGCCGCTTCGGTCATCCGACGGACGTTGCGCTCGACACTGGCGCCCGCGCCGGCGGCAAGCGCGGCCGCGATGCCTTCCGGAACAGAGTTGGTTGGGACGACGGCCACTTCTTTCGCCGTATGCCCGGCGGCCTGACGCGCGGCCAGCGCCACGTTCTTGTTGTTCGGCAGAACGATGACCGCGGAGCCGGGGCATTGCTCGATAGCAGCGACCAGATCGCCCACGCTGGGGTTCATCGTCTGGCCGCCGGAGACTACGCGCGACACGCCGACGCTGTAGAGCGCCTGCGTCAGGCCTCTTCCCCGCGCCACAGCGACGATGGAGAACGCGCCCGCCTCGCGCCGCTCACCTTCGTGGCCTTCGGCGAAACGATGAAGCTGGGCGTCCATGTTGTCGACCTTAACGTCGAACACGGTCCCGTGCGCGGAGCCGAGGGCGATGGCCGCCTCCGGGTCTCCGACGTGCACGTGCGCGCGCACGAGACCGCCATCGCCGACCGCCAGCACCGACTCGCCGCGCTCCAGGAGCCCACGCTCGATGGCGGCCGGATCGAGGTCGTCGCCCCGAATCAAGAACTCGACACAGTATCCCACCGGATGGCCGTCGTGCTCGCGCTGGAGGGCAGCGACGGCGGCAAGACGGCTGGCCTCGACGGGAGGCTCGACAGCGCCCTCAGCGAGCGCCTCACCGCGCAGCGCGCGCAGGGCCCCATCGAGCAGCACGGCGACGCCCTGCCCTCCCGCGTCCACCACGCCAGCTTCCTTCAAGACCGGCAGCAGCTCCGGCGTGCGTTCGACGGCCTCGCGCGCCGCTTCGGCGGCGGCCGCCAGCGTCTCGATGACATCGCCCGCCAGGCGAGAGCGGGCGGCCGCGGCGGCCTCGCGCACGACGGTCAGCATCGTGCCCTCTCGGGGCTGGCTGACAGCGCGGTAGGCGTACTCCGCGCCCCGCTCCAGGGCCTCCGCCAGGTCTTCAGCCATCAAGACCTCGCGCCCCGCAGCCGCGACGGCGAAGCCCCGGAACACCTGCGAGAGGATCACGCCAGAGTTGCCCCGGCCTCCCATGAGCGCGCCCCGGGCGAGGGCATCGAGGAACTGGCCGGCCGTTTCGCGTGGCCTGGCGCTGGCCTCGGCGAGCGCGGCCCGCATTGTGAAGCTCAGGTTCGTGCCGGTGTCGCCGTCGGGCACCGGGAAGACGTTGATAGCGTCGATGGCGGCGGCCTGGCGTTCGATGGCCGCCGCGGCGCCGGCGAAGGCCTCCCGAAGCTGCGTCGCGGAGAGCGCCGTCACCGGGGAGGCGTCACCAAGGTCTCGCCCTCCCTGCGACGGTTTGCCGGCGTCCATTCGGTCTGTCGTTTGTTGCCTCGCCCTGCCACGTCTGGTAGCATGCGGCATCCAGATTCTAGCAGCGGCCCCCAAGGGGGCCAACAAGGGATCGGCGCGTGCCAGCGATCTGCGATCTGTGCGCGAAGGGAACCACCTTCGGACGTAACATCCGGCACCGGCACTCGGGCCGGTGGCAGCGAAAGGCCCCTCGCACTAACCGCATCTACCGCCCGAACCTGCATCCCCAGACCATCCACGTGGGCGGCAGGGCGGTCCGGGCGCGGCTCTGCACGCGCTGCCTTCGGACCCTGACGAAGGCCGCTATCTAATCTCCCCTGGCCCAGGTTCAGGCGCCACGACCCCGCCCGGAGGCGGGGCGCTCGAATCTGAGGATTGACCTTTACACGGCCGGGGGCGCTGGTATAATGCCGCTGCGAAGCTTTCGCGGCGACTGAGGATCCCCGGGCTCGGGCCTCAGTCTCTTTTTTGAGCCGGAGGGTGTCATGCCTGACAAGTCCGTTCCGCTCACCAGGGAAGGTATGGCGAAGCTGGAGGAGGAACTCGAGTTCCTCCGGACTGTCCGCCGGCCGGAGGTCGCTGACCGCATCCATCAGGCGAAGGAGCTGGCCAGCACCCAGAACAACGCCGAGTACGAGGACGCCAAGAACGAGCAGGCATTCGTCGAAGGGCGCATCCTCACCCTCGAACGGCTGCTCCAGAACGCCGTGATCATCGACGAGGAGGAGGCTCACCACGCCTCCCGCGTCCAGATCGGCTCCGACGTCGTCATCCTCGACGAGAACGGCGAGAAGAAGACGTTCACCATCGTCGGCTCGGCAGAGGCAGACCCCAAGTCTGGCAAGATAAGCAACGAGTCGCCCGTCGGCCGCGCCCTGCTGGGCCACCGCAAGGGCGACGTGGTCGAGGTCGCCGTGCCCGCCGGCGTGAAGAAGATCACCATCGTCCAGCTCAAGTAGCGGCGCGCTCGAAGAGGAACCACAGGCGAGGCGGGCCGTTGCGGCCCGCCTCGTTGCGTGAGCGGGCCTGTCGCGGCGCAGGACCAGGACGTAGAATCAGCAGCGTATGCCGAGCATTGAGGAAATCCGGCAGGAGCGGCTCGCCAAGCTCGAACGCATCCGGGCGCGAGGGATCGACCCCTACCCGGCTCATTTCCACCGCACCCACACCACGGCCGAGGCCATCGCGCTGTACGCGGCGCACGAGGACGCCCGCGCCGCGGCCGACGACGGCCCGCGCGTGACAGTCGCCGGACGCGTCACCGCGCGGCGCGACATGGGCAAGGCCGCGTTCCTCGACCTCCGCGACGGCGCGGGGCGCCTGCAGGCGTTCCTGAAGCGCGACGTGCTGGGCGACGCCTTCGGCTTGCTCGACGACCTCGACCTCGGCGATTTCCTCGGCGTCACCGGGCCGCTGATGCGCACGCGCGCGGGCGAGATCACGGTGCAGGCGGAAGAGCTGACCGTTCTCGCCAAGGCCCTGCAGCCGCCGCCCGAGAAGTGGCACGGCCTCCACGACGTCGAGACGCGCTACCGTCAGCGCTCGCTCGACCTCATGGCGAACCAGGACGCGCGCGAGCTGTTCCGCGTCCGCAGCCTGACCGTCCGGGCGCTGCGCAACTTCATGGACGCCCGCGGCTTCATCGAGGTCGAGACGCCGGTGCTACAACCGGAGGCCGGCGGCGCGGCGGCGACGCCCTTCACCACGCACCATCGCGCGCTGGACCGCGACTTCTTCCTGCGCATCTCGCTGGAGCTGCACCTCAAGCGTCTGCTCATCGGCGGCTACGACCGCGTGTACGAGATCGGCCGCATCTTCCGGAACGAGGGCGTGTCCACGCGGCACAACCCCGAGTTCACGATGATGGAGAGCTACGAGGCCTACGCCGACTACCACGACGTCGCCCGCATGGTCGAGGAGACGGTTTCGACCATCGCAGAGACAGTATTGGGGACGACGCGCATCACGCGCGGCGAGACGTCCATCGACCTCGCGCCGCCGTGGCGCCGTCTGACGATGCGCGACGCCCTGATCGAATACGCGGGCTTCGACATCGAGGAGTACCGCGACGACCGCGAACGGCTGCTGGCGCGCGCCCGGGAGATGAACCTGGTGGTCGACCCCGGCTGGAGCTGGGGCAAGCTGGTCGACGAGATCGTGTCGGAGTACGTCGAGCCGAAGCTGGTCCAGCCGACGTTCCTGATGGACTACCCGAGGGAGATCTCACCGCTGGCGAAGACGAAAGCCGACAACCCGCACTTGGTCGAGCGGTTCGAGGCATTCTGCGGCGGCATGGAGCTGGCCAACGCCTACTCGGAGCTGAACGACCCCGTGGATCAGCGCGAGCGCTTCGTGGCGCAGGCGCGCCTGAAGGCCGCGGGCATCGAAGAGGTGGAGACGCTGGACGAGGACTTCCTGCTGGCGCTGGAGCACGGGATGCCGCCCGCGGGCGGCCTCGGCGTGGGCATCGACCGCCTGGTGATGCTACTGACGGGCCAGACCTCCATCCGCGAGGTCATCCTCTTCCCCCACCTACGCGAGCGGGAGTAGAGGGGGACGCGACGCGAAGGAGAACTCACCGGATTATGAAGCCGACAATGGCACCCGCCGGAGCGAGGCCGGCCATGCTGGCCAGGGCGGCCCTGGGCCAGGACAGGCCATGGATCTGGCGCAGGGCAGCAGTAGCGAGCCCCATCATCCAGAACACGCCCACGATCTGCCTTGAAGTGTGAATGACGTTGCCGGGCCAGCGTTCGCCCCACGCCCGCATGGCCTCCCAGGTGACCTGCTTTCCGATCAGCAGCAGAGCCATGGCAGATTCGGGTACCCACATGGTGACGAGCGTGGGCAGGGCAATGGCAAGGCCGCAAAGGTCACGGGTCTGGACGGGGTCGCAGCGGCCGCCAAGGGCATGGGCCGCAGTATGGGCGGTGCGCGAAAAGACGAGCCACGTGGCGACGAACGTGGGTACCGTCAGGAAGCACAACCACAAGTAGTACCTGTCGTTGCGGATTGGGAGTACCGGCTTCACGACGGGCTCAGCGCCCCCCTTGTGCAGACCGGCGACCGTGAGCGTGTACAGCAGCCCCAGGCCGGTGACAGTCATGCCCCCTAAGAAACCGCGCCGCCGATCCTGCATCCTCAGGAGCCAGCCGAAGGCATGGTCCGGCCTCCACAGAGCCGACACGCAGACAGCGAGCGCGCCCGGCGTTTGGTTACTCACGGCGGTCCACCTCCTCGTGGCGCGGTGCTCCAGAAGCGACGGCCAATCTCCTTCCGCCCGGGCTAGGCCGGCGGCTCCTGCCCTTGCATCTCCAGACGGCCGAGGGTGATCAGGCTCTCCAGGTCGTCGGCCAACCCGGGCGCATGCTCTCGCACCGTCGACCTCACGCGGTCCAGGTCGGAGTCCAAGGCGCGGCCGAGCATCCGCGAGACATCGGCGAGGTCCTGCACACGGCTGGCCAGCAGCTTCATCAGCGTGATTTACGGCAGCGTGAGCACCGGCAGGCCATCCTCACCGCTATTCCGCTGGGCGTCGGCGATCGCGGCCGGCCACCACGGCTCGGTCCCCTCGATCAGGTTCACCGCCACGCCGTCAGGCGACTTCCAGGCCGTTCCGCCGATGGCGGGATCGCCAACGCGCGCGTATCCGGCCGCCTCGAACCGGCGGCGGGCGTCGTCCGCGTCCGCCACCGCTACAACCACGTCGATGTCGGCGGTCGCCCGTTCAGGCATATACCTGCGCGTCGCAACCGCGCCGGCGACGGCCCAGGGCAGGCCGGACAGAACCTTGTCGAGGTCAGGCCAGCGCACGGCCGCTCTCCTCTCGATAGCCGCGATGACCCTGCCCGCGCCGGGCCGCTGTCTGCGTCGGGCGATGTCGATGAGATTCTGACGGGCGAGACGACCTCTGTCAACCGGCGCTTCGCTCATAGGTGCCCTCTTGTACCGCTTACAGGCGAAGCGAGCCGCTTGCCCTGCGCATCGCTGCGGACCAGCGCGATAGCGAGATAATAGTCCTCGCGCTAGCGCAGCGCCACCACGAGTTCGTTCTTCGTCGCCATAACGGCGTCGGCGTTCCGTGGCGGCCGACTTCTGCGCGAGATCCGCTGCCCTCTAGCCGAACAGCGCTCTCATCAGCTCCGGGCGGTCCATGTCCAAGTACGCCGCGACGTCAGCCAGAACGGAGGTCAAAGTCCCGACCCTGAGTTCTCTGTGTCGCGGGATGGTGACGTGGTGTTGATGACCTCTGGCAACCGACGTCAGGCGGACGTGGCTGCCGGTTTGCCGGGTGATTTCGTAGCCGTAGCGGCGGAGGAGACGGGCCAGGTCATCACCCGAGAGGTCGCGGGGAAGCTTCAAACGGGGATAACCTCATCCTTCACCAGATGGAGGCGAATGACCCGGGGCCGATCGGCCTCCTCGAAATGGCAGCAGACGGCGTCGTGGACCATAGCCCGCAACTCCTCCAGGGTGTCCGCCTGGGTGTAGATGGAATACCCCAGGGCACTGGCCTCGTAGCCGCCTTCGGGCGACTCCTGCACGCTGAAGATGATCTCGGTATCAGGCATCGGCCCACTCCTCTCCGGCATTATACGGCTTGCTTCCCACCTGCGGAGATCACAGACGCCCTCAGTTCTGCGGGATCCAATGCCGCGCGCTACCCTATCGTCATGCCGGTCTTCACGTCCTTCGACGGGGCGTGGCGGTGGTTCGAGGACAGCGGCGGAACCATCGCGGTCAGCGACGAGCCATGGGCGGCATCGTGGACGCACGGCCGCGCGCAGTACCTCGCGCTGCTCGCGCGCGTCGAGGAGCCCGCCGTCGTGGCAGGCATCGAACAGACGCAGCGGCGCCTGTCCGAGGTGACGGGCGTCACGCCGTTCAGCGCCGACTACCTGCATGTGACGCTGGTCGAACTGGGCTTTCAGGCCGTCAAGACGAGCCGCCCCGACGAACTG
>JBBITS010000030.1:15580-15856 GCA_037440665.1 Chloroflexota bacterium | reverse complement strand
TCTCGCCGAGGCGGCGACGACGGCAATCTGGGGCATCGTGTCGGGATGCACGGGTATGCGCGCGTCCAGCATCGCCTGGATGGCGGCGTCGGCGACGAACAGCGAGCAGCGGCCGAGCAGCCGCACCGCCTCGGGGTCCATGTCCTCGCGAGGGGCGTAGGCGTCGATGACCGCCGGAAGAGGCCGCCCGGCGAGGAGCGCCGACCAGAACGAGTCGACCGCGACGTCGCCGTCGGTCACCCGCTTCGGACGCTCCGCCTTCGCCATCGCGCGCAT
>JBBITS010000030.1:0-15512 GCA_037440665.1 Chloroflexota bacterium | reverse complement strand
GCGCAGCCCGCCGGGGCTGGCGCGGGCCGGGCGGCGCGCTCGGCGGCCGGGAGAGCCGAAGACACGCCCGCCCACTCCACGGCGACGGCGCCCCAGAGCAGACCGCCGCCGAAGGCGGTCAGCAATACGCGCTCGCCCTCGTACAGGCGGCCGGCTTCCAACGCCTCGCAGAGGGCCATCGGGATAGAGGCCGCCGACGTGTTGCCGAAGCGGTCGATGTTCACCACCGCGCGCTCCATCGGCAGGTCCAGCGCCCGCGCCGTAGCCTTGATGATGCGGTAGTTGGCCTGGTGCGACACCAGAAGGTCGACGCCATCGACCGACCACCCCGCCTTCTCGACGGCCTCGCGCGCGACCTGCTCCATGGCGTTGACGGCGAACTTGAAGACGGCTTTGCCGTCCATGTGGACGAAGAACTGGTCGTACAGTTGAGGCCGCGGTCCGCACGGTCCCGGGGCCCAGAGCGTGGAGGCGCCGCCGCCGTCGCTGTGCAGGACAAACACGGGTGGGCGGGTATCGGGCGATGGCCCGAGCACCACCGCGCCCGCGCCGTCGCCGAAGAGCACGCAGGTCGCGCGGTCCTCCCAGTCGACGATGCGGGTCAGGATTTCGGAGCCAATGAGAAGAATGCTCTGGTAGGCGCCGGTCCCCAGGAACTGAGAGGCGATGGAGAAGCCGGTGATGAACCCCGCGCAGGTGGCGCCCACGTCGAAGGCGGCAGCCCGCCGCGCGCCGAGCTGGTGCTGGACGAGGGCCGAGGCGGGCGGAAAGATGCCGTCGGGCGTCGTCGTGGCCACCATGACCAGGTCGAGGTCGGCGGCGTCGCAGCGGGCCATGGCCAGCGCCTGACGGGCGGCCTCGACGGCCATGGAGCTGCAGGTCTCGTGGTCGGCGGCGACGTGGCGCTCGGCGATGCCGGTCCGCTCGCGGACCCAGGCGTCCGACGTCTCGACCAGCCGCTCGAGGTCGAGGTTGGTGAGGACGCGTTCGGGGACGTAGCGGCCGAGGCCGGTGATGCGGGTACCGTTGAGGGCCAGTTCGTTCATGCGGGTTCCCTGCTGTCAGCGGAGTATAGCACGCGTGCGCGCCTGAGGCGCAGAACCCAGAACCGAGAACCTAGAACCGGGTACGCGCGAGCGCCGCGGAACTGGCGTTCGCCTTGACACCCCGAAGAGCCCGATGCTAGACTCAAATCGACGTTAGCACTCTCGGCATGAGAGTGCTAATTCGGTTAGAAGAGCATGCTGACTGACCGTCGCGCCCAGATCCTCAGCCTGATCATCCAGGACTATGTCGAGACGGCGGAGCCCGTGGGCTCGGCGGCGCTGGCGCGCCGCCACGCCATCAGGCTCTCGCCTGCCACCATCCGCAACGAGATGGCCCGCCTTGAGGAAGAGGGCTACATCGACCACCCGCACACGTCGGCGGGGCGCGTGCCCGCTAACCGGGGGTACCGCGTGTACGTCGAGTCGCTGATGCCCAAGGAAGACCTGCCCCGGGAGACGCAGGAGACCATCCGCCACCAGTTCCATCAGGCCGGCCGCGATGCGGGCGAGTGGGCGCACCTCGGCGCTACGGTGCTGGCGCAGGCTGCGGGCAACGCCGCGGTCGTCACGGTGCCGCGCGCGGATGAGTGCCGGTACAAGCATCTGGAGCTGGTGGGCGTCCATGACAACGTGGCGCTCGTGGTGCTGGTGCTGAGCCGCGCCCGGCTCCGGCAGCAGCTCGTGGCCTTCTCCCGCGCGCTGACGCAGGAGGAGCTGTCGGGCGTCGCCGCACGCCTGAACGCCGCGCTGGATGGCAGGAGCTTCGACGAGTTGGACGCCGACGACCAGTCGTTGCCCGTGGAAGAGCGGCTGGTATATGCCGCCGTGCGCGAGCAGATGGCGGCCGCGGCCCAGGCCGAGTACGACGAGGCGTGCCTGGAGGGCGTGCGCAACGTCCTCATGCAGCCGGAGTTCGCCGACACGCGGCGGGCCCTGGAGCTGCTGGAGGTGCTGGACGAGCACACGGTGACCCGCGTGCTGCCGCTGAGCATGCTGTCGGACGATGGCGTCGCCGTGTTCATCGGGGACGAGAACGGAGCGGAGGAACTGAGCGGCTGCAGCGTCATCGTCGCGCGCTATGGTGCCTCTGGCGCCGTCAGCGGGGCGATGGCGGTGGTCGGACCGACGCGGATGCGCTACTCGCGCAGCATCTCGGCGGTCCGCTACATGACGTCCCTTCTGAGCAGCCTGCTGGACAGCTACTACCAGTAGAGACGAGAGGAGCAGCGGCGCTGCGGGACGTCCGCCAGGCGCGGACGGTCGGCGCGGTTTCTGCCGCGAGGTGAGAGAAGTGAGCGACGAACGAGGAAAGGAAGCGGAGGCCACGGGCCCATCGCCCGCCGGGGCTCCGGCGGGAGGCGCGCTGCCGGGCGGCGAGCAGACGCCGGATCAACTGCGCGCCCAACTCGAGGAGGAGCGCAGGAAGGCGCAGGACTACCTGGCGAGCTGGCAGCGGGCGGCCGCCGATTATCAGAACTTCAAGCGCCGCGTGGATGAGGAGCGCGCCGAGACGGCGCGGTTCGCCAACGCGTCGCTGGTCATCAACCTGCTGCCCGTGGTCGACGACATCGAGCGGGCGCTGGCCAGCATCGACGTCAACCTGCGCGGCTACACCTGGGTCGAGGGCGTGTACCTGATCTACCGCAAGCTCGTCGCCGTGCTGGAGAACGCCGGGGTTAGCGAGATCCCGGCCGACGGGCGCGACTTCGACCCGACCGTGCACGAGGCCATCAGCCAGGCCGAGGGCGAGGAGGGCAAGGTGATCGCCGTCGTCCAGAAAGGCTACAAGCTGGGCGATCGCGTCGTGCGCCCGGCGCTGGTGGTCGTCGGGAAAGGGAAGATGGAAGCGGGAAGCGAGAAGCGAGAGTCGGGAGAAGGAATAGGGGAGAAAGAAGGATGACGTCAACGCTCACGGATGAGGGCGCAATGGACGAGCGAGAGGTCCGACTGAAGGAACTCCGGGGTGATGCGGTCAACGACCTTGTGGAGGCCCACACAGGCTACACGGGATTGGTGCCCGTCGTGGAGGCCTCGCCTCAAGTCTGGCGCGCGGCAATCGTGATGGACGGAGGGCCTGAAGACCTGCAGCGCGAAGCCTTCAGGAGAGAATTCATAGTCGCTGCGGAGAGAGAGCGAGCCGCTTGGGACGCCCTCGTCAACTACAGAGCGCGGCGCTGGCATTGAGTGAGACACTAGAGCGCCTGTGAGGCGGTGACGAGACCGTCGGGTTCGACAGGTGTCGGGAGGGAAGCATCATGCCGAAGGCAATAGGAATCGACCTGGGCACGACGAACTCGTGCATGGCCGTCATGGAGGCGGGCGAGCCCGTGGTGATCCCCAACGTCGAGGGAGGCCGCATCACTCCGTCGGTCGTCGCGCTGTCCAAGGCGGGCGAGCGTCTGGTGGGCACCGTCGCCAAGCGGCAGGCCATCACCAACCCTGAGAACACCATCTACTCGGTCAAGCGGCTCATGGGCCGCCGGTTCGAGGACGCCGAGGTCCAGCGCGACGTGAAGCTTCTGTCGTACAAGATCGAGCGCGCGGCCAACGGCGACGCCGCGGTGAGGATGGGCGACCGCGCTTACTCGCCGCCTGAGATCTCGGCGATGATCTTGCAGAAGCTCAAGGCCGACGCCGAGGCGTACCTGGGCGAAACCGTCACCGAGGCCGTCATCACCGTCCCCGCGTACTTCAACGACAGCCAGCGCCAGGCGACGAAGGACGCGGGCAAGATCGCGGGCCTCGAGGTGCTGCGCATCATCAACGAGCCGACGGCGGCGGCGCTGGCCTACGGCCTCGAAAAGAAGGGCGAGGAGACCATCGCCGTCTACGACCTCGGCGGCGGCACGTTCGACATCTCCATCCTGGAGATCGGCGAGGGCACGTTCCACGTCAAGTCCACGGCGGGCGACACGCACCTGGGCGGCGACGACTTCGACCAGAGGGTCATCGACTGGCTGGTGGACGAGTTCCGCCGCGAGCACGGCATCGACCTGAAGCAGGACCGGATGGCGCTCCAGCGTCTGAAGGAAGAGGCCGAGCGAGCGAAGATCGAGCTGTCGACGCTGCAGCAGCGCGAGGTCAACCTTCCGTTCATCACGGCCGACGCCTCCGGTCCCAAACACCTGAACCTGACGCTGACCCGCGCCAAGCTTGAACAGCTCGTTGGCGACCTCGTCGAGAAGACGCTGGGTCCGTGCGAGCAGGCGCTGAAGGACGCCGGCGTGACGGCGGCGCAGGTGGACGAGGTCATCCTGGTCGGTGGCCAGACGCGCATGCCGATGGTGCAGGAGGCGGTGCGCAAGTTCTTCGGCAAGGAGCCCCACAAAGGCGTCAACCCGGACGAGGTGGTCGCCGTCGGTGCGGCCATCCAGGCGGGCGTGCTCAAGGGCGAAGTGCGCGATGTCCTGCTGCTGGACGTTACGCCGCTCACGCTGGGCATCGAGACGCTGGGCGGCGTGGCGACGCCCATCATCACGCGCAACACGACCATCCCAACCAGCAAGTCGCAAGTGTTTTCTACGGCGGCGGACAACCAGCCCAGCGTGGAGATCCACGTGCTGCAGGGCGAGCGCGCCATGGCATCGGACAACAAGTCGCTCGGCCGGTTCATCCTCGACGGCATTCTGCCGGCGCCGCGCGGCGTGCCGCAGATCGAGGTCGCCTTCGACATCGACGCCAACGGCATCCTCAACGTGAGCGCGCGCGACAAGGCGACGGGCAAGGAGCAGAAGATCACCATCCAGGCGGGCTCGGGCCTAAGCAAGGACGAGGTAGAGCGGCTGCAGCGGGAGGCGGAGCTGCACGCCGACGAGGACCGCCAGCGCCGGGAGGAGATCGAGCTGCGCAACCAGGCCGACAGCTTGGCCTACACGGCGGAGAAGACGCTGCGCGAGCAGAGCGAGAAGATCGCCGAGGACCTGAAGAGCGAGGTCAACGGCAAGATCGCCGCCGTCCGTTCGGCGCTGCAGGCCAACGCCTCCGCTGACCAGGTGCGCTCGGTCATGATCGAGCTTTCCGAGGCGATGCAGAAGATCGGTGAGGCCGTGTACGGTCCGGCGGGCGCCGCGGCCGGCGGCCCGCCGCCCGAAGGCGGCGAAGGTGAGGGTGAGGCCGGCGAGGGCGCGGTCGAGGGCGAGTTCCGCGAGGTGTAGGCTGGAGAAGTCGCTTATCGTCATCAACGGCCCTATCGGCGCTGGGAAGAGCGCCGTCGCCCAGGCCCTCGCGGCGACTTCCCGGCAGCAGGGGCTCGAGGCGGCAGTTATCGACCTCGACCTGCTGTACGTCATGGTGGACGGAAGCAAGCCCATGGCGAGCGCCCGGGCTTGGTTTCGTGCACGTCGGGCGGCGGCAGCGCTGACGGACGCCTTCTTCTCAACAGGCGTCCACCTTGTGATCGTAGAGGGGGCCTTCTGGGGTCAGGGAGAGCGCGCAACCTTTGTGGGTGGCATTACGTGCAATGTGAGGCCGCAGTTTGTGACACTGCTGGTCTCGTATGATGAGGCTGTGCGCCGGGTCCAGGACGATCCGACAAGGAGCACTTCACGCGACCCCTCATTTCTGAAGAGGGAGCACGCCCAATTTCACGCCATTCTGGAACCGCTGAAGTCGACGGACCTGATTCTGGATTCGACTGATCAGACACCTCAGGAAATCGCCACAGCCATAGCCAAAGGTGTGGCAGCGCCGACGGCGGGCTGAGCCCTCCTCGACTCCCCTGGGTCATCGGTCAGAGCACGTGCCTGTTACACTGAGGCGATCATGTCCGCCCAGAAGGCCCTCGACACCGCTTCGGACGACAACCTCGAGCAGAGCGCGGCGCAGGCCGTCGCGCTGCGCCGCGACTCGCCCCTCGACCGTCTAGCCCTGCGCATCAGCGGGTGGTTCGCCGAGCACACGGTCGCGCGCATGGTGCTAGTGGTGGTCCTGCTGGTGTCTGTCGTGGCCATGAGCGTCGCCTTGCTGGCCGTGCCCGACCTCACCGACCGCCTGGAGGGGTTCGGCTACTTCAGCGTCTTCCTCACGAACCTGGTGAGCACGTCGACGCTGTTCATACCGGTACCGGGGCTGACGGCCGCCGGTCAGGCGCTCATCATCAGCCAGGGCGAAGACAGCAACCCGCTGATCGTCGGCGTCGCCGGAGGCGGCGGCATGGCGCTGGGCGAGGTGACGGCGTACTACGCCGGGTTCCTCGGCGCCGAGCTGGCGCGCGGCAAAGAGCTGGGCGGCCCCGCGTGGTTCAAACGGGCGGCCGGGCGGGTCGTGCGCTGGGTGGACTGGTTGATGGATCGCTGGGGCATGGTGACGCTCTTCGTTCTCGCCACCATCCCCAACCCCGCGTTCGAGGTCGCCGGCATCACCGCCGGCTCGGTGCAGATGCCGTTCAAGAGGTTCTTCCTCTCCGTGGGCCTGGGGAAGATCGTGCGGGGCATCCTTTTGGCGTACCTGGGCAACGTGTTCGACGTGCCCCTGCTGTGAAAGGGGCCTGCTAGAATTCCTCCGGCCCTCGTCCTTCTTTGGACGCGCCGAGCCCGGACTTCTGCTGATGGCAACGACTAAGCAAGACTACTACGAGATCCTGGGCGTATCGCCCGGCGCGTCGGCCGCCGAGATCAAGAAGGCGTTCCGGCGTCTGGCGATGCAGTACCATCCCGACCGCAACCAGGAGGCGGGCGCGGAGGAGCGCTTCAAGGCGATCAACGAGGCCTACGAGGTCCTCTCCGATCCTCAGAAGCGCGCGCTGTACGATCGCTACGGCCACGCCGGGCCGGAGAACCCGTTCGCGCGCGGCTTCGAGGGCGCGGCTCCCTTCACCGGCTTCGGCGACATCTTCGACGCCTTCTTCGGCGGCGCGACGGCCCGTCGGCGCGGGCCTCAGCGCGGCGGCGACATCCGCGTCGGCGTCGATTTGGACTTCGAGGAAGCCCTGTTCGGCGGCGAGCGCGAGATCGAGTTCACCAGCATCGAGACGTGCTCGGCCTGCAACGGCCTCCGCGCTGAGCCGGGCACTGAGCCGGAACGCTGCCCGGCGTGCGGCGGCGCGGGCGAGGTGCGCCGGGTGCAGCAGAGTATCTTCGGCCAGTTCGTCAACGTGGCCACCTGCGACCGCTGCGGCGGCGAGGGCCGCTGGATACCGAAGCCGTGCAAGGCGTGCCGGGGCGCGGGCCGCGAGCGGCGCCGCAGGCGCGTCGCCCTCACCATCCCGCCGGGCGTGGACGAGGGCACGCAGATGCGCCTGACGGGCGAGGGCGAGGTAGGCGTGCGCGGCGGCGGCCGGGGAAACCTGTACGTCTCCTTCCACGTGCGCGAGCACGAGGTGTTCGCGCGCGACGGCGACGACCTGATCCTCGAACTGCCTCTGAACATGGCGTCGGCGGCGCTGGGTACCGACGTCGAGATCCCGTTGCCGGGCGGCGAGACCACGGGCGTGAAGATACCGCCCGGCACTCAGCCCGGCGAGATCCTCGTTCTGCGCGGCAAGGGCGCGCCCAGACTGCGCGGCGGCGGGCGCGGCGACCTGCTGGTGAGGGTGCGGGTCGTCACGCCGAAGAAGCTCACCCAACGCCAGCGCGAGCTGCTGCAGGAGCTGGGCGAGACCATGGCCGGCGACGCAGGCGACGGCCGCGGCTTCCTCGACAAGATCAAAGACGCCCTCTCCTGAGGCATGGACTACCTCGAAGTCACCGTAGCCGTCGCCCCGGAGCTGGCCGAGCGGGCGGCAGACGTGCTGCGCGAACTGGATCCATCGGGCGTCAGCATCGAGGAGCCTGTCGAGGCCCTCGATCACGAAGGCTCCTATCGCCTGCGCGAGGGCGAGCCGGCGCTGGTGCGCGCCTACGTCCGCGCCGCCCGCGACGACGCTCTGTCGCAGATCCTGCGCGGCATGCTCGCGGACGCGGGCATGGATCAGGCGGACGTCTCGACGCGCTTCGTCCGCGAGGAGGACTGGGCCGAGGCGTGGAAGGCCCACTTCAAGGTCCAGCGCTACGGCCGGGTGGTCGTATGCCCGTCGTGGCTGGAGGCGGACCTGCGGCCCGGCGATGCGCTGGTTCGCCTCGATCCCGGCATGGCGTTCGGCACCGGGGATCATCCGACGACGCGCGGTTGCCTGCTGGCCCTCGACCGCCACCTGCGGGCCGGCGATAGCGTTCTGGACGTCGGCACGGGCTCGGGCATCCTGGCGCTGGCGGCGGCGCGCCTGGGCGCGGCGTGCGTCGTCGCCGTGGACGTCGACCCGCAGTGCGCCGAGGTCGCCGCGCGCAACGTCGCCGAGAACGGGCTGACGGATCGCATAGCGGTCGCCGCCGGATCGATGGGCGACGCGTGGCCGTTCGCGGAGCCCGCCTCTGGCGGCTTCGATCTCGTTCTCGCCAACATCATCGCCGGGACGCTGGTCAAGCTCGCGCCGGACCTCATCGACGCGGTGAAGCCGGGCGGCGTCCTCGTCGCGTCCGGTGTCATCGCCGAGCGTGAGGCAGAAGTTCGCGCGGCCTTCGAACCGGCGATGACGCTGGTCGAATCGGCGGCCGAGGGCGACTGGCGGACGCTGGTCTACCGGAGGCCGTGATGCGTCGGCTGTTCGTGGAAAGGCCGCTGGACGCGGGCGTGACGGTGACGCTCGACGGCGCGGCGGCGCGCCGGGTGGCGTCGGTGCTGCGCCTGCGCGCGGGCGACGAGATGACGTTGTTCGACGGGACGGGCGTCGAGGCGCGCGCCGCTCTCACGTCGGTCAGCCCGTCGCGGGTCGAGGCGCGCGTCGTCTCCGTTGCGCCTGGCCTGCCCGAACCGGCCGTGCGCGTGACGCTCTACCAGTCGGTAGTGAAGGGCGAGCGCTTCGACTGGCTGGTGGAGAAGGGGACCGAGCTGGGCGTGGCCCGCTTCGTTCCGCTGCTCTCGCGGCGAGCTGTGGCGCGTCCGGGCGAGGGCGGCAAGCTCGAGCGCTGGCGGCGTATCGCCATCGAGGCCGCCGAGCAGTGCGGACGCGCCGTCGTGCCGGAAGTGAGCGCGCCCGTGAGTTTGGAGGAAGCGCTGACGTCGCTGGAAGGCCCGGCGCTCCTGCCGTACGAGGGCGAGCGCGCAGCGGGCATCGCGCAGGCGCTGCGGTCCGCCGCGGGCGGAGGGCGTCCGGCGTCGCTGGCGCTGATCATCGGTCCTGAGGGCGGGTTTGAGCCCGACGAAGTGAGGCTGGCGCTGGCGGCGGGCGCGCAGCCGGTGTCGCTGGGTCCGCGCATCCTGCGGTCGGAAACGGCGGGCATCGTGGCCGCGGCGCTGACGCTGGCGGAGCTGGGCGCGCTGGACGCGCCGGGCTGACGGCTGGGGCTACGGCCCCACGTCCTCGTACGTCCAGAGCACGGGATCGACGTTCACGCCGCGCACCACCACCTCCCAGTGCAGGTGCGGACCGGTGGCGAGGCCCGTCGCTCCGACGAGGCCGATCTGCTCGCCCGCGTTCACCCACGCCCCCTGCGCCACGTCGACTCGCGACAGGTGGTGGTACGCGCTGAAGACGCCCATGCCGTGATCGATCATCACGCTGTTGCCGCGCACGGTGAGGGCGCCCGCGAAGGCGACGACGCCTGAGGCCGACGCCGTCACCGGCTCGCCTTCGTCGGCCTCGAAGTCGGTCCCATGGTGGTAGTCGATGGGCGGCGCGCCATTGTAGCTGCGGGCGATGCCGTACGTGCTGGAGATCGGGCCCGTCGACGGGAAGAGGAACGGACCGCTCCAGTACTTCTCCGGAGTGAACTGCGCGAATACCGACGCGCGGATGTTCAGCTCCTCCTGCACCTTCTCGGGCGAGAGCAACTCTTCCTGGCCGGGAGGCAGGTAGATCTCCTCGATGGGGTACGTCGTGTCGAGGACCTCGATGGTGTAGGAGCGCTCGATGGCCGAGCCGTCGCGCGCCGTGCCCGCGATGCCGAGCGCGTACGTGCCGGGAATCAGGCCCGCGCCGGCGCCGATGACGGTCCACCACGCTCCCGGCGCGTACTCGACCAGCGGGAAAGTCAGGTCGGCAAAGTAGACCGCGGCGGAAGCGGCGTCGAGTTGAGTGCGCACGACGATGGCTCCGCCCTGAGCGATGGCCAGGCCCGACGGCTCCGGCACCGGCGTGGACGTCGGCGTCGGTGTGGGCGTGGGAGTCGGCGTATGCGTGGGCGTCGGGGTGAAGGTCGGCGTCGGGGTCTTCGTCGGAGTCGAAGTGGACGTTGGCGTCGGCGTGGGGTCGGAGCCGGCGACTAGCCCGCAGCCGCCGAGGCCCAGTCCCGCCAGCGTCGGGAGGGCGAGGGCGAACAGCAGGCGAACTGCGGCGGACGACGGGAGCCTCATGCGGGCGCATTGTAGCCCAGACGCCGTCGCCCGTCGCCGCCGCAGGACGGTGCAACGGCGCAGGGCGCAGTTGATATACTCGCATTACGGCGTCCGTCGTCTGGGGAGGAAGGGAGAGAGGTGGAAGACCCGCGCATTATCGCCGAGCGAATCCTCGAAAACGTCGAGCGGGTCATTCTCGGCAAGCGCGACGAGGTGCGTCTTGCGCTGATCGCGCTGATGAGCGGCGGCCACGCCCTCATCGAAGACGTGCCCGGCGTCGGCAAGACGGCGCTGGCGCGCAGCCTGGCGAAGTCCACCGGCTGCGCCTTCGGCCGCATACAGTTCACGCCCGACCTGCTGCCCGCCGATATCGTCGGCGTCTCCATCTACAACCAGCGCAGCGGCGACTTCGAGTTCCGCCCCGGACCGATCATGGCGCAGGTGGTCCTCGCCGACGAGATCAACCGGGCGACGCCCAAGACGCAGTCGGCGCTGCTCGAGGCGATGGAGGAGCGTCAGGTGACGGTCGATGGCGTCACCCATCGCATGCCCGAGCCGTTCATGGTGCTGGCGACGCAGAACCCCATCGAGTACGAGGGCACGTTCCCTCTGCCCGAGGCTGAGCTGGACCGCTTCCTCCTGCGCATCCACCTCGGCTACCCGTCGATGACCGACGAGGTGCTGATCCTGGAGGCGCAGCAGCGCGAGCATCCCATCGAGCGGCTGCAGCAGGTGACGACGCCGCAGGAGATCACGTGGCTGCAGCGCGCCGTCAGGGACGTGTACGTGGACCCACTGGTGAAGCAGTACATGGTCGCCGTGGCCGATCAGACGCGCCGCCACGAGAGCGCGTACCTGGGTGCGTCGCCGCGCGGATCGCTGGCCCTGTACCGTTCGTGCCAGGCGCTGGCGCTGCTGGAGGGCCGCGACTTCGCTCTGCCCGACGACGTAAAAGCGCTGGCGTACGCCGCGCTGGGGCACCGGATAATCGTCAGCCCCTCGGCGCGGGTGAAGAACGTGACGGCCCAGGAGATCATCGAGAGCAGCGTGTCGCGCGTGGCCGTCCCCGGGACGCGCGTCGGTCCTCGCTCGTAGCCGGCGGCCACACCGCCGTGACTGGTGACGCCGTGCGCTGGTTCCGCCACCTCATCCGCCTCTTCTTCGTCGAACGGCGATCGCTGACCGCCGCTGTGATCATCTTCGTCGTGTGCGTCGCGGGTGGCGCGGCGACGGGCTTCTGGCTGCTGTTCCGCGTGGCGTACGTCGTCGGCATCGGCGTGCCGCTAGCGTGGGTGTGGTCGAGGCTGGCGGCGTCGGGCCTGCGGGTGACGGTGGACCGCTACGCCGACCGCGCTCAGGAAGGCCAGCAGATCGAGGGGCGCATCAGCGTCGAGAACCGGGGGCTGGCCGGCAAGCTGTGGCTGGAGGTGGAGGACACGTCGGAGCTGCCCGGCTACGACGCCCGGCGCGTGATCTCGGTGCAGCGCGAGGGGCGCCGGACGTGGATCGTTTGCGGCGTCGCCGGTCGGCGCGGCGTGTACACGCTGGGCCCCGTGCGCATTCAGACGGGCGATCCCTTCGGGCTGTTCCGGACGGCCGTGATGGCGGGCCATCGGGGCGCGGTGCTCGTCTTCCCGCGCGCGACGGAGATGCCCGACTTCTACATCCCGCTCGCGCACCTGCCGGGCGAGGGGCGCTACCGCCGTCCGGTGCAGACGCTTACGCCCAACGCCGCGGGCATCCGTCCCTACGCTGCGGGCGATCCCTACAACCGCATCCACTGGCCATCGACGGCGCGCACGGGTCAGATGATGGTCAAGCTCTTCGAGCTGGACCCGGCCAGCGACATCTGGATCGTCCTCGACCTGCACCGCGAGGCGCACGTAGGAGAGGGCGAGGACAGCACCGAAGACTTCGCGGCCCGCATCGCCGCGTCGGTGGCGCGCCACTTCCTGATGCAGAACCGCGCCGTCGGCTTCCTCGCGTGCGGGAGCGAGTATCACGCGCAGGAGCCCGACCGCGGCGTGCAGCAGTACACGCGCATCCTCGAGGACCTGGCCCTGGCGCGCGCGCAGGGCGACGTGCCGCTTCCGGCGCTGCTGACCTCCGAGGCCCGGCGCTTCGGACGTCACACGACGGTTCTGGTCATCACGCCTTCGACGGACGACGCGTGGGTGACGGCGCTGAACCAGCTTTCGCAGCGGGGCGCGCGCCCGGGCGCCATCCTCATCGAACCGGCGACGTTTGGGTCCACGCGCAGCTCGTTGCTGGTCTTCAGCGCGCTGGCGGCGAGCGACGTCTGCACCTACATGGTCCGGCGCTCGCTCGACCCGGCGCGCTCGTTCGAGACGCCCGCCGTGGGCGCGGGGAGCGGCGCGCCATGATGCGCGACGCTCACTGGGAGGCGATGTTCTCGCCCAGGCGAGAGGCTGAGCGGGACGACGCTGAGGAGCGCCGCCCGTGGCTCGTCGCGCCCTGGGAGGACTGGATGGTTCTGGGGCTGCTGGCGGCGGCGTACCTCAGCGTCGCCCACGCCATCAACCTGGCGCACTGGGCTGAGGGCATGCCGTCGCTCGTTCCCGTGGGCCTCGCCGGGCTGGCGATGGCGTTCGCGATGTCGCGTCTGCGCCTGCCCGGGGTCGCCGTTCACCTGCTCGCGCTGCCCGCGGGGCTGGGGGTGGTGTTCGCGCAGGTTCTCGCCGTGGCCGAGGGATCGACGCCTGGCGATCGCTGGAACGACCTGTACAGCCGCATGGACATCTGGCTGCACGCGCTGTTCCGGGGCGGCGCCAGCAGCGACGAACTGCCGTTCATCGCGCTGGTGGTCCTCGGGACGTGGGGGGGAGCGTACGCGTCGTCGTGGACGCTGTTCCGCTGGCGCAACGTCTGGCTGGCGGTGGCGCCGGGAGGCGTTGCCGTGTTCGCCAACGTCAGCGCGCTGCCCGGCGACTTCAGCTTCGCCGCCGTCGTGTACCTGTTCTTCGCGCTGCTCTTGCTGGCCGCGATGAACGTGCGCGAGAGGGCCGTCGTCTGGGAGCGCGACGGCGTGGAATATCCCGAGTTCCTGAACCTGAGCGCTGTCGGCGTCGTCATCGTCCCCACGGTGGCGCTGCTGACGGCGGCCTGGCTCTTGCCGCTGCCGGGACGGGCGTCGCCCCTGGCCGGCGTCTGGGAGTGGGCCACTTCGCCGGTGACCGAACGCCTGGAGCCGTACGGACGCGTGTTCCTGGGCGTGTCGTCGAAGAAGGCGCTGCCCGTGCACCGATTCGGCGACCTGCTGCCGCTGCGCGGCCGGATAGAGCTGTCGTCGCGCGCCGTCGCCGAGATCGCGGCGACCGAGCTGCCGCCCGCGCCCTACCTCCGCGCGCGCGTCTACGGCGAGTACTCGGCGGAGGGCTGGCGGATGACGCCTCTGACGGAAGCGGCGGTGGAGGCTGACGCCGCGCCGGATGGTGTTGAGGCCGCGGGACGCGCCACGCACGAGATCACAGTGACGCTGGAGCGCGGCCAGGAGGTGCTGTTCAGCCTCGGCCAGCCTATAGCCGCCGGCCGCGAGTCCGTGGCCGATCTGGGCGCAGACGATAGCGACGTGCTGGCCATCAAGCCGGCTGGCGCTCTCGCTCCGGGAACGACGTACAGCGTGACGGGCAGCGCGAGCGTGGCTACGGCGCAGGAGCTGCGCGCCGCGGGCGGCGCGTACCCTGGCTGGGCGCAGGCGTACGTGGAGCTTCCGGAAGACCTGCCCGCGCGCGTACGCGAACTGGCTGTCGGCATCGCCAGCAGCGAGGACAATGCCTACGACCGCGCCGCCGCCATCGAGGCCTACCTGCGAACGCTGCCTGTCGACCTCGAGATCGACAGCCCGCCCGCGGGACAAGATCCAGTGGACTACTTCCTGTTCGGCGCGAGGCGCGGGTACTTCGACTACCATGCGTCGGCGATGGCCGTGCTGCTGCGGTCGCTGGGCGTTCCGGCGCGGGTGGCCGTTGGCTACGCCATCGGCGCGGGCGACCGCGACGGCGACGTATTCCGCATCAGCGAGCGCCGCGCCTTCGCCTGGACCGAGGTCTACTTCCCGAGCTACGGCTGGGTCGAGTTCAACCCCACGCCGTCCGAGCCTTCCATCCGGCGCCCGGGCTCGGAGGAGGATGCCCTCGACCGCGCCGGCGGCGGTCTGGCGGGCATGGACGACATACCGGTGGCGGGCGGCGCTTTCCCGCTCTTTCCCGAGGAGCCGCCGGGTCCCATCGTCATCGAGGGGACCGGTGAAGGCCGCGACCTGCGCGCGTGGTACGCGCTGGCGGCGGGTGCGGGCGCCTGCGTTCTGGCCATTGTGGCGGGCTGGTGGGGCTGGAACCGGGGCATGGCCCGGCTGCAGCCGGCGTCCCGCGCGTGGGCCAAGGCGGCGCGTCTGGCGGCGTGGGCGGGCGCTCCTCCTGACGCCACGCAGACGCCGCGCGAGTACGCGTCGGCGCTGGTACGGCGCTTCGACGGCGTCGAGCCGGTGCGGGATATCGCGGCTGCCTACGAGCGTGCGCGTTATGCCGGTCCGCGTGGGCCGGACGACGAGGCGGACGCGGCGGTGGAAGCGGCGTGGCGCGCCGTGCGCGTGAGGCTCCTGCGCCGCGCGCTGCGTCTGCTGTAGTGTGGGAGGCCGGCGAGCAGAACTGAAGGCCACCCGGCAGGGTGGCGCGACGGAAGGCAAACGCGAAGGCCACCTTGAAAAGGTGGCCTTCATGGTCTGCAAAGGCGCTGGAGTTGCTGTAGCTCAGGGCGCGAACTGCCAACTGGAATCGGCCTCCATGTCGAGGCCGCGGCGCGTGGCGTCGTAGCGATAGGCGGCGCAGGCCGCGATCATCGCTCCGTTGTCCACGCAGAGGATCTTCGAGGGCACGTGGACGGGCGCGGGCGATTTCGCGCGCAGCCGGTCGCGCAGAGGCCCGTTGGCGGCGACGCCGCCGGCGAGGATTACGCTGCGCACGCCCTCGCGCCCGGCGGCGCGCGCCGCCTTTGTCGCCAGCACGTCGACGACGGCGTCCTGAAACGCCGCCGCCAGCTCGGCGTTGGGCGGCGCCAGCGGGTCGCGCACGCGGTGGAGCACCGCCGTTTTCAGACCGCTGAAGCTGAAGTCGTCGGTGCCGCGCAGCCACGCGCGGG
>JBBITS010000029.1:0-16103 GCA_037440665.1 Chloroflexota bacterium | reverse complement strand
GCATGAAGACGTTGACGGCGTACCGGCCGGGCTCGAGGTCGGCCGTGAACGTGACCCCTCCAGCGTCGACAGTTGACCCGAGGACGGCGGCGGTCCCGGTTACCATCCACGCGAGATCGCCGGTTTCTAGCTCTTCAGGCTCATCTTCGGCCGGGATGGCGAGCACGCTGGCCTCGTCGATGCTAAGGGAGGGCACGGGGTTGGCTATGGTCACGGGCTCGCCGCGCGCGACCGTCAGCACGTCGGGTTTTGTGATAATGCCGATCATGTCGACGCAGGCGGGCCGGGCGCCTGAGTCCGGGTCGTCCGACCAGCAGTACGTGCCGATGCCTGCGGGCACGCTCGATCCGCCCGCAGAGGCCGTAACGCCCGGAGGCGCTGCGATTGGCGGTCCCGCGTCGGATCCTTCATAAGGGGAGGTAGGCGTAGCGGCCACGGAGGGCGTTTCGCCGGCCGGGCCGCCGCCGTCGCCGCAGGCCGTGCTGAGAAGCAGGGCCCCGGCGGCTGCCAGAGCCGTGAACAAGGCGCGAGTCCGTTGGGCGGGTGGAATCATGCTCATGGCCGCCTCCTTACACTGTAGATGACGGGACAGGGGAAGCCGATGTTCCCGGTGGAAGACCCGGCTCTCGCCCAGGCGAGTCGCCTTCGTAGACTGCGAGAGGAACGTATCCTTTCCATGCCCGGCGAAGATAAGCCATTGGAAGAACCTGTGCATAGCGCCGAACTCGCGGAGGCGGCCCTGGCCGCGGATGCGAGCCAAAACGAGGTGGAACTGGTCCAGGCGGCAAAGGCGCTCGACGCCTCGGCCTGGTCGGCCATCTATCAGCGGCACTACCGGCAGGTGTACGGATACATCTTCTTCAGGACGCACGACCGCGAGCAGGCGGAGGACCTGACAGCCGACGTCTTCGTGCGGGCGCTGAGGGGCATCGGCGGGTACTCGTACCGGGGAACGCCCCTCCTGGCATGGCTGTACCGGATCGCTCGCAACGTGACCGCCGACCACCGGAAGGCGATGTCGCGGCGGGCGGGCAGAGAGGCTGCCGGGCTCGAAGGCGAGCCGCAGGACGCGGCGGACGTCATCGGCGGCGCCGTCGAACGGGTGGACATGAGGGCCGCCATCGCCGGCCTCACGGACGAGCAGCAGCAGGTGGTCCTGCTACGGTTCTACGAGCGGATGAGCGCGGCCGAGGTGGCGATGGTGATGGGAAAGACCGAGGGCGCGGTCAAGGCGCTGCAGGCGCGGGCGCTGAACTCGCTACGGCGGCGCCTGTCGGACCAGAGCCGCGGCGACGGGGCCGAATCGGAGACAGCAGATGCGTGACGGCTTGAACAGCCTGCTGGACCAGCTTCTCGACGACCTGCTCGCCGGGCGGGCCGGCGTCGACGATCTGATCGCGCGCCACCCGGAGCGGGAGGCCGAGTTGCGGCCTCTGCTCGAGGCTGCGGTCGCGCTTCGTGCATCCGACGGCGCCATCCCCGCTCCGCAAGACATGGACCTGGGCTGGATTCGCATCGAGAAGGCTCTGGATGGGCGGCGGGCGAAGCCGTCGCGAATGCCCGCGCCGCTGGCAGCCGCTCTCGGTTGGTTCGCCGCTCTGAGCTGGCGTGGCCGCGTCCGGACGGCAGTCATTGTGGGCGCCGTGGGTCTGGTCGGGGCCAGCGGTCTGGCGGCGGCCGCGGGCGGCGTCGACAACGTCAGCCCCTTCCGGCTGTTCACCTCGTCGTCCCGCGCCACGGCAACGCCGACGCCGCCGGCGAGCCCCGAGGCGAGCCCCGCGCCCGCGTTTGCGGAGACGCCGGCCGCAATCGAGGCGGGCGAGCACGCGGCAAGCCCTGTAGCGAATGACGACGGCTGTGACGAAACGAGCCGCGAGCGGGGCGAGTGCGAGAGTGACGCTCACCGGCGCTATCCCACACCGGGCGCAGAGCACGAAGGAGAGGAAGACGCCAGCGACGAGGCCAAGCCGTCGAGGACGCCAGAACCAGATGACGGCGACGACAGCAGCAGGCCGGGCGGTGGCGCTGAAGACGATGGCGACGACCAAGAGGACGACGACGCCACGCCGAAGCCTACGCACACCGAGGAGCCGGACGACGACGATGGCGATGACGGCCAGGACCAGGATGAGGGCGAAGACGAAGACGACGAGAACAGCCTGAGCGACGGCGGTTCAGGTGATGACGGAGACGGCGCGTCCGACTAGACTGCCGCTCGCGGGCGACTTGATACCCTTCCCTGACCCGGAGGCCTAATCCCCGGAAGGCTTCCGCGCCACGGCCAGCAGATTCACCCTTATTCCCTTGAGCGCTGCCAGTTTGTTGACAGCCCTCTCGTAGGCGACGCCCAGCGCGTACGCCAGGGGATGGAACGCAAGGTACTCGGGCTCAGTCTCGAACCGGTCGAGCCGTTCCATGTCGAGGCCGGCGGCCGTCAGCAGCCCGCGCAGACGGCCCGCGGTGTTCGCACGGTAGACCGTGGGGAACACGTCGCGAGAGTCCACGCCGCGCCAGCGGTTGAACCTCAGGTGAAAGCTGTGGGGCAGCAAACGCGAGGCGAGAGTGACGTAGTGCCAGCGGTTCGGCGTCAGGATGAGGAGCCTTGCTCCCGGTTTCATTACGCGGGCCAGCTCGGCAAAGACGGCCTCCGGCTTCGTGAGGTGTTCGGCGACGTGGCTGGAGATGACGAGGTCGAAGGTTTCGTTGGGAAACGGCAGACGGGCGAGGTCGGCGCGGGCGGCGTCGTCGATATTCGGGTTGCCGCGTGGTTCGCCCGTGAGATCTACGCCGACGATGAGGCGCGGCCGCGACGGGAGGTCGTAGCGGAACACCCGTCCGCTGCCGCAGCCTGCGTCGAGCATCACCTGGTCCTCGGCGGCGTGCTCGCGGATGGCGCTGGCGAAGCGGTCGTACATGCCGGAGAACGACGCCGGGTAAAAGCGGCGCCGGAACTCCTCCTTGCGCCAGCCGAATCCGAGCATCAGGCGGTACCGCGCCGGGACAACGTCACCTCGAGTCTGCGGCTGGGAACCAGGCGCCACAGGTATAGCGACTGAGCCCGCGGGGGTCCAGTCGAAGGCCCGGCTGCGGCGAGGCGGGCGCTGCAGGGCCCTGGAGGCGTTGCGGGGGTGGCTGCCTGATGCTATACTCCCCGTTGAGAAGCTTCTTCAAGAAGTGGGCTCGCGCCCACTTTTTTGTTCGTCTAAGGGGGTGGGAGGCAAGACCTGTTCTTATGAAGAACGAGTTCCTTGTCGCCATCGCGCAACTGGCCGCAGAGAAGAACCTGCCCAAGGACGTGGTGTTCGAGGCGGTCGAGGCGGCGCTGGCATCGGCCTACAAGAAGGACGCTCTCGCCCAGTCCAACGTCGTTGTGAAGATCGATCCGGAGGGCGGCGAGACCAGGGTCTACGTCGAAAAGGAGATCGTCGAGGAAGTCGAGGATCCCAAGATCCAGATTTCCCTCGAAGAGGCGCGCAAGGCTCAGCCCGACGCCTTCATCGGCGGCGCCGTTCGCTTTGAGGTCATGCCCGAGAACGCGGGGCGCATCGCGGCGCAGACGGCGAAGCAGGTGGTTCTGCAGCGGCTGCGCGAGGCCGAGCGCGAGGTCGTGTATGAGGAGTACTCGGGGCGCGAGGGCGACATCGTGTCGGGCACCGTGCAGCGCCTCGAAGGCCGCAACGTCATCATCGACCTCGGCCGCGCCGAGGCCATCCTTCCCATGTCAGAGCAGGTGCGGAACGAGCACTACCGCCAGGGCAACCGCCTGAAGGTGTACGTGCTCGAAGTGCACAAGGCCACGAAGGGGCCACAGATCGTCGTTTCCCGCACCCACAAGAACCTGCTCAGACGTCTGTTCGAGCTGGAAGTCCCCGAGATCTTCAAGGGCATCGTCGAGATCAAGGCCATCGCGCGTGAGGCCGGCCACCGGAGCAAGGTAGCGGTCTGGGCGCGGCAGGATGGCGTCGATCCGGTAGGCGCGTGCGTCGGCCTGCGCGGCATCCGCATCCAGAACATCGTCAATGAACTGCTCGGCGAGCGCATCGACGTCATCCAGTGGGACGCTGATCCCACGCGGTTCGTGGCCAACGCCCTCAGCCCGGCGCAGGTTAACAGCGTGACGCCGCGCGGCGTCGAGAACGGAACGCCGACGGCCGAGGTCGTTGTGCCCGACCGGCAGCTTTCGCTGGCCATCGGCAAGGAGGGGCAGAACGCGCGCCTGGCCGCCAAGCTCACCAACTGGCGCATCGACATCAAGAGCCAGTCGGCGTGGGAGAAGGAGGTGGCCGAGCGCGGGCCGGAGGCCGAGGCCGCGGCGAGAGAAGCGGCCGCCGCCGCGCTGGCCCTTGCCGCCGCGCGCGCTGGGGGCATGCCCGGCGTCGAACGTCCGGCGGTTCCCGCCGAGCGCGCGCTGACGCCTGAAGAGGAAGCGATCGCGGCCTACGTCGAAGAAGAAGAGGGCGCGCCGCTGGTGGCAGTCGCCGCCGGCGAAGCTCTGGCCGAGGCTGCGCCTGCCGAGGAGAAGCCCGTTATCCGCTTCGCTGAGGAGGTCCTCGCTGTCGAAGGCGGGCCGAAGAAGAAGGGCAAGAAGACCGCGCGCGAGGAGGCCGAAGAGGCCCGGGCCAGGAAGAAGCGGCCGCGCCGCCCCGTCTTCGAAGAAGACGAAGAGATCGACATCGAGGACATCGAGGAGTTCATCTAGTGCTGATCCAACTTGATGCCGAGGAAACCAAGGCACGGATGTCACCCTGAGTCTCCGCCATAGGCGGGGACCCAGCATGACGGCTTTGCTAAGCCAAGCGTGCTGGATTCATGCACATCAAGTTGGATCGGCACTAGCCCGGAGGGCGCATGCCGGCGAGGCCCAAGCACGTCCCGGTGCGCACCTGCGTGGCGTGCCGCGCGACCGAAGCGAAGCGCGAACTCGTGCGCGTCGTGCGGACGCCTGAGGGACGGGTCGAGCTGGATCCGACGGGCAAGAAGGCGGGGCGCGGCGCGTACGTGCACGAAACGCGCGAATGCTGGGAGCTGGCGCTAAAGAAGGACGCCCTTTCCCGCGCGCTTAAGGTAACGGTGGGAGCAGAGGACCGCGAGGCGCTACGCCAGCACGCCGAGCGGCTTGAAGCCGCTCCGGCCAGCGCGTAAGGTACGCTTGGTACAGAGCAGGAGCATTATGGTCACCCCGAAGGGCGAAACGCAGGCGGCGACACAGGAGCAGCAGGCCGGGAACGGCGCGCGCGTCCTGGAAATCCCGCACGTGCTCACCGTGAAGGAACTCGGTGAGCTTATGGGCGTTTCCCCGGTCGAAGTCATCAAGGAGCTGATGAAGAACGGGGTCATGGCCTCCATCAACCAGTCCATCGACTTCGACACAGCGGCCATCGTGGCCACCGACATGGGCTTCGAGGCGGTGGAGGCGAAGCCGCAAGGCGAGGCGGCCGCCGTTGCCGAGGTCGCCCATGAGCTGGAGGCGCCCCTGCGCGTCGTCATCGAGGAGGACGATCCATCGAAGCTCGTCTCACGCCCGCCGGTGGTGACGATCATGGGCCACGTGGATCACGGCAAGACGAGCCTGCTGGACGCTATCCGCAAGACGAACGTCACGGCGCAGGAAGCCGGCGGCATCACCCAGCACATAGGCGCCTACCAGGCGGAGACGCATGGACATCACGTGACGTTCCTGGACACGCCGGGCCACGAGGCCTTTACGGCGATGCGGGCGCGCGGCGCGCAGGTGACCGACATCGTCGTGCTCGTCGTCGCCGCCGACGACGGCGTCATGCCGCAGACGAAGGAAGCCATCGACCACGTTCGGGCGGCGGGCGTTCCTCTGGTCGTCGCCATCAACAAGATCGACCTGCCGCAGGCCAATCCCGACCGCGTGAAGCAGGAGCTCTCGGAGGCGGGTGTCATCATCGAGGAGTGGGGCGGCGACACGCCCTGCGTTCAGGTGTCGGCCAAGACGGGTCAGGGCCTGGACGACCTCCTGGAGACGATCCTGGTCGTGGCCGAGGTGCAGGAGCTGAAGGCGAACCCGGAGCGAACCGCCATCGGCACCGTCGTCGAGGCCGAGCTAAGCAGTACGCGAGGCCCGCTGGCGACGGTCCTCGTGCAGACCGGAACGTTGCGCGCAGGCGACGCCGTGGTGGTAGGCGAGACGTACGGGCGCATCAAGGCGATGATCAACGAGCGCGGGCAGCGCGTGAGGGAGGCCGCGCCCTCATCGCCAGTCGAGATACTGGGCCTGCAGGTTCCGCCGGCCGCGGGCGACCGGCTGGCCGTCGTCAAGGACGAGAAGACGGCGCGCGAGATCGTGACGCAGCACATCCGCGAGCGCGAGGCGCTGGCGCTGCGCGAGCGGGGCGGCCTGACGCTGGAGACGCTGTTCGGCGAGATAAGCGCTGGCAAGGTCAAAGAACTCAACGTCATCCTCAAGGCCGACGTGCAGGGCAGCGTCGAGGCGGTGCGCCAGGCTATCGAGCGTCTGGGCACCAATGAGGTCAAGGCCCGCGTCATCCACGCCCAGACGGGGACCGTCACCGAGTCGGACGTGATGCTGGCGGTGGCGTCGCGCGGGGTGATCATCGGATTCAACGCGCGCGTCGAGCCGGGCGCGAAGCGCCTGGCCGAGCAGGAGCGGGTGGACATCCGTCTGTACAACATCATCTACCAGCTTACGGAGGACATCGAGAAGGCCCTCCGCGGCATGCTTGCTCCGGTCTACAAGGAGGTCGTCACGGCACACGCCGAGGTCAGGCAGGTGTTCAAGGTGGGACGCCGCGGCCAGATCGCCGGCTGCTACGTCCGCGACGGAAGCGTGACGCGGACGGACAGCGCGCGCCTCCTGCGCGACGGCCAGATAGCGGGCGAGGGGAAGATCGACAGCCTGCGCCGGTTCCAGGAAGACGTGCGCGAAGTCCAGACCGGATATGAGTGCGGCATCAAGATCGAAGGCGTGGAGGAGTTCCAGGAGGGAGACGTCCTGGAGTTCTTCCGCATGGAGCAGGCCTGAGGGCTGTGCCGGTCCACCTGATTCCGAAGAGACCAAGGCACGGATGTCACCCTGAGGCTCCGCCTGCGGCGGAGACTCAGCATGACAGCCCGGTTGCTTTGACAGGCCAAGCGTGCTGTATTCATTGCCATCGAGCTTGAAGAGCACTCCCCCGTCCTCCCGTCCTCCCGCTGATTCGGAACGGCTACCACTATGACCCGTCGCACCCAGCGCGTGAACGACCTCCTGCGCGAGGAGATCAGCCAGCTTGTCCTGCGCGAGCTGGCCGACCCGCGTCTTCAGGAAGGCCTCATCTCCATCACCGGCGTCGATGTCAGTCCGGACCTCCGCCACGCCCGCGTCTACGTCAGCGTCATGGGCACCGACCAGGAGCGCGAGGAAGTGTTCGCCGGCCTGGAGACGGCGAAGCGCTTCATGGAGCGGGAGCTGACGCGGCGCTTGAAAATGAAGAACACGCCGAGCCTCGCATTTCAGCGGGACGACTCCATCGAGCGCGGCGTCCGCCTGACCCAGCTCATCAAGCAGGTCGCCGAAGAGCAGGGCGACAAGCTCTAGGGCAGCGGGAAGCGGCATTATGGCGAAGCGCGGCGGCGATCCTCCGTTTCACGGGATCCTCAACGTCAACAAGCCCCGGGGCGTGACCTCGTTTTCCATCGTGTCTCTGGCTCGGAGGCTCACCGGCTTCCGGCGCGTGGGCCATGCCGGGACGCTGGACCCCATCGCCGACGGCGTGCTGCCGATCCTTCTCGGTCAGGCCACCCGCGTCGTCGAGTACCTGATCGATCAGCCCAAGCGCTACCACACGACCGTACGCTTAGGGCAGGCAACCGATACCTACGACGCCGACGGCGAGATCACAGCGGAGGCCGACCCTTCGGGCGTTACGCAGGAGGCGCTGGAGGCGGCCGCGCGGGCGTTCACGGGCGAGATCGAGCAGGTGCCGCCCATGTACAGCGCCGTCAAGCACCAGGGACAGCCTCTGTACCGCTATGCCCGCGCCGGAGAGGAGATCGAGCGCGAGCCACGCCGCGTCATGGTCTACAGCATCGACGTGGTGTCGTTCAGCCCGCCGGATGTGGAACTCAACATCGAGTGCGGGCGCGGGGCCTACGTGCGCACGCTGGCCCACGACCTGGGCCTGATGCTCGGCTGCTACGCACATCTGGCGGCGCTGACACGCACGCGCATGGGGCCGTTCGCGGTGGAAGACGCCATCACGCCGGAGGAGTTGCGGGAGGCCGCCCACGCGGGCGTCTGGCAGGAGTACCTGTGGGCGACGGACACGCCGCTGGAGTCGTGGCGGGCGGCAATTCTAGCGGGCCCCCACGTCCGGGCGGCCCGCGACGGGAGTCCGCTGTTCCTGGTGCCCTCGCGCCCCGGGGCGTTCACGATAGGGCGCGGTACGCCCTGCCGGGCGTATTCGGCCGAGGGCGACTTCCTGGCTGTCCTCCGCTACGAGGGGGGCCAGCTATGGCGGCCGGACAAGGTGTTCTCGCCACTGCCGCAGGTACCCCAGATGTGACGGCCGAGTCGCGCCCTTGACAGCCTTTTTCGGGCGGTGCTATCGTCGTGGATAGCCCAACGGGCCATGAGATTCCCCTGGAGGTGTCTCATGAAGGACAGAGTTCGTTGGAGGGTCTGGCAGGTCGACTGCTAACGCCCTGCTGGAGACGGCAGGGCAAGCGGCCAGCAGGCTCCATCGAACAATAGCCAGATGCCCGGGCTTTGCGCCGAAGGCAGCCGAACCAACGAGGGGGTTTCCCCCGATGTGGAGCCTGTCAATCGGACAACAAGGTCCTTGAACGAGCGCGAGAGGCTATCCGGCTCACCGGGTAGCCTCTCGTTGTAGGCACGGGGGGTTGCCGTCCCGATGACGACGCGCCGCGGGAACCTCTGGCTCGCGGAGACCCTCTGGAAGCTGGGCGCCATCCAGTTCGGCGAATTCACCCTCGGCCACACCACCGTCAACTCGCCCATCTACGTCAACCTGAGGCTCCTGATAGGCCACCCGACCGCGCTCTCGCGCACGGCGCACATCCTCCACGACGAGATCCAGGCCTTGCAGTCGATGCGGCACCCCCAGGTCGACCAGTTCCAGCTCGTGGTCGGCGTTCCCTTTGGCGGCCTGATCGTGGCCGAGGCCTACTCGCTCACGTCGAAGAAGCCCCTCGTCTACCTCCATCCCCGCCCCGACGACCTCACGGAGGAGGTGGAGGGCCTGTATCAGCCCGACCAGACGGCGCTGGTCATGGACGACCTAATCACCGGCGGCCACAGCATGGTCAACACGACGGAGCGCCTGCGCGAGGCCGGGCTGCACGTCCGCGACGCCGTCGTGCTGCTGGACCGTCAGCAGGGCGGGCGCGAGCGCCTGCACGAGTACGGTGTCAGGTTGGTGTCTATCCTCACCATGGAAGTCCTCCTCAACTACCTGATGTCCAGCGGCAAGATTTCAGAGGAGTGGTACCGCCGGACGATGCTGTTCATGGAGACCCACAGACGATGACCGCTCGCCCCCCGGCCGGGCAGGGGGCGCGCAGGAAGGACCGAGACGTGACGCGATACTGGAAGCTCGTGGCGGCCGTCGTTGCCATCGCGGCGCTGACGCTTGCTGCGGCCGCCTGCGGCGGCGACGGCGATGAAGACGGCGGCGACGAGGACCGCCCGGCCGCCGAGGAGACGAAGGATACGGACGCGGACGACGCTGACGCGGGCGATGATAACGGCGCGGACACGGACGAAGAAGGTGATGACGACAGCGATGACGACGCCGAAGACGAGGGCGAAGACAGCGGCGTCGAGAGCACCGGGTCGCTGGCGGACCTCGATAGCTATCGCTTCGCGTTGAGCATGGACATCGAGGGCTTCGACACAGGTCTTGGTCAGGCCGGCAAGATGACCGCAGAGATCGATGGCGCGTTCGTCGCGCCGAATAGGCTGCAGGCGACGTGTTCGGGTAGTGTCGGCCCCATCAGCTTCGAAGAAGAGGTCATCCGCATCGGCGCCGACTCGTGGATTCGCAACGACGCGACGGGCGGGGACTTCGTCGAAGGCGAGTCTGACTTCTGCACCGAGGACTTCACTGCCCGGTCGCTGCTGGAGGCGTTCGAAGGCACGCCTCTCCGGGGGATCAAGGGCGAGGATGACGAAGTGAACGGAGTCGATGCGGTCCACTACTCGTTCGACAGAGAGGCGCTGGAGGAACTTGACCGCCTGGCGCAGGTGTTCGGCGCCGGCGGCCTCGATGGATCGGGCCTGCCGGAGGACCTGGTTTTCGAAATGGACATCTGGCTCGCCAAGGACGGCGGATGGCCGGTGAAGGTGGTCATGGACATGAGCGGTTCGGAGGACGGACAGAAGATGACCATCAGGGTGACCGCCGACATCACCGACGCCAACGAGGACATTGAGATCGAGGCGCCCTGACGCATCCTCAGGGCGACCTGCCGCTTCCACGCGCCGTCCAGCGGCGCTACCCTAGGCATCAACATCCGCCTTCGCCCGCGGGAGGTGTCCGATGCTGTCACGCGACGTCGCCGAAGCCGCTGTCATCGCCGCCGAGCGCCCGGCCCGCCCGGCGGCTCTCGCCGGACGCGTGGCTGCCCTGCGCGAAGCCGTCGCCGCGCAGGTGGACGTCCGCACGGCAACCGTCATCGTTCTCGGCGCCATCATCATCGTCAGCTATCAGAGCTTTGGCAGCCTGACGTTCTTCCGCGACAACCTGGCCTCGCGGTTTGAGGGTATGCCCCGCTGGCAGATGTACGACTACCTGTACTGGTTCGGGTCGAGCGTCGCCTGGCTGTTCGTGCTGCCTGTGCTGGTCGTGGCACTCATGCCGGGCCTGCGCCTGTCGTCGTTCGGGCTGGGGCTGGGCGACTGGCGCTTCGGCGCTCGCGCGGCGGTGATTCTGTACGCCGTGATGTTCCCGGTGCTGGCGCTGGCCTCGCTGCAGCCCAACTTCGTCGACTACTACCCGATGAGCGACTGGGTGCGCGCCGAAGTGCAACTGTACGCCAGCGACGGGGGCGGCGCGCACCTGACCTCGTTCGTGCTGTACGAGCTGGCGTACGCCTCGTACTTCATCGGGTGGGAGTTCTTCCATCGCGGGTTTCTCACGGTCGGACTGCAGCCGGCTCTAGGGTGGTACGCGGTGCTCGTCGTCGCCATCCCCTTCGGCATCATGCACGTGGGCAAGCCCATGCCGGAGGCCTACGGGGCGATCGTCGCGAGCCTGCTTCTGGGCTGGCTGGCGATCCGGACCCGCAGCTCGTGGTACGGCTTCGCGTTGCACGCCTCTATCGCGGTGACGATGGACGCGCTGGCCGTGCTTCGTCAGGTTGGGTGATGAAACGCAGACGGAAGGCCGCCCTTCAGGGTGGCCGTGCGACCGGAGTAGAACCAAGAACCGATCATTCATCGTCTAGACCGTGCGTCTTGCGGCAGGCAGCGATCAGGTCGGCGAGGTCGAAGCGCGCGTCGGGCGAGAGCGGGCCGAGGGGGTCGGGCGTCTCCTCGACGCCAAGCAGCACCTCGATGGTACGCCGCATGCCCCACGACAGCGCCGTGAGGTCGTACCCGCCTTCGAGGACGGCGACGAGGCGTCCTTGGCACAGCTCCTGCGCGAGACCGAGCGCGGCGCGCGTCAGCCATCCGTAGCCGTCGATGGATAGCTCGAGGCCGGCCAGCGGGTCGGCGTAGTGCGCGTCGTATCCGGCAGACACGAGCAGGAACTGGGGCCGGAAGCGCCGGATGACGGGGATCGCGACGTCTTCGATGACGCGCCGCGCGTCGCCGTCGCGGGCGCCGCAGGGCAAAGGCAGGTTGACGTTGGTTCCCAGGCCGGCGCCTTCGCCCGTCTCGCTGTAGGCGCCGGTCCCGGGGTAGTACGGGTACTGATGCATCGATACGTGCAGAACGTCGCCGCGCAGGTAGAACGCGTCCTGCGTGCCGTTACCGTGGTGGACGTCGAAGTCGAGGATGGCGACGCGCTCGAGGCGATGGTGGGAGATGAGGCTCGCGGCGGCTATGGCGACGTTGTTGAACAGACAGAAGCCCATGGCCCGCGACGGCATCGCGTGGTGGCCCGGCGGACGCACGGCGCAGAACGCCGCATCGATCTCTCCCGACATGACGGCGTCCACCGCGGCCAGCGCGCCGCCTGCCGCGCGAACGGCGGCGTCGTACGAACGCGGGCCGATCCACGTATCGGGATCGGCCCAGCGCCCGCCGGACGACGCGGCATCGCGAACGGCGGCGACGTGTTCCGGCGCGTGGACCAGCGCAAGGTCGTGCGGCGTCGCGTCGCGCGGCGGCAGCGGCGTCAACCGCGCGGTCAGGCCGGCCTCATCGAGGAGCGACATGGCAGCGCGCAGCCGTTCGGGCGATTCGGGGTGATCGCCAGGGTCGTGTTCGAGGAAGAGCGGGTCGTAGACCAGGCCGACCCGGCGCGCGGCGGCGCTCAGGGCGGGCCTCCGGCCAGGCAGTACACCATCGGATCCTTCTTGAGGTCGCCTGGGATGTCGGGCGGGCACTGGGCGCGATCGGGCGCCGCCTCCATCCGGGCGTAGAGCACGTAGGTGGAGCCGTCGGACTGGTACCAGTAGCCGTCCTTGCCGGCGTCGCCGAGAGGGTCGATGGGCAGTGCGTCGATGTAGTCGCTCAGCTCGCAGCCGGCGTCGAGGTCGGTGTAGACGCAGAGCGTCTGCACGTTCCCGCCGGTGGATGGGAATTCGCCTTGGTCCTCGTAATACGAGCGCAGCGCGGCGGCGAGCGCCTCCAGGTCGGCGCGGCGTTGGGCGTCTCGATCTTCGGCACCGGGATCGGGCGTGGGCGTCGGCGTGGGCGAAGGCGACGGTCCCGGCGTCGGGCTGGGGCCGGGCGTATTCGTCGGGAGAGACGTCGCGACGGCGTCGCCGCCGGGCGTGGCGTCGCTGCTGGAGACGGCGTCGAAGGCGATGACGGCTATGACGACGGCCACGAGGGCCGCGATGGGGATGATCGTTCCGGGCTTCAGTGTCTGCGGTTGGCTCATGGTCCTTCCAGCGGAATGACTCGGTGGAACGGCCGCCTGCGACTGTATATTCGTCGGCGAGCCGCCTCTGGCGCAACGTGAGGTACGGGAGAGGCAGGTTGCGGGAGGCTAGAGGTGGTGCCGAGGGCCAGAATCGAACTGGCGACACCGCGGTTTTCAGCCGCGTGCTCTACCAACTGAGCTACCTCGGCACGCGTGGGCATTCTATCGATGGCTGCTCCGAGGCGGCAAGAAGATTCCGCGCGAGCATGGCGTCTGTTATGATCCGCGAGATTCATCCGGAGCCTTGTGAATGCCCCCGATCCTCGTCGTTTCAACCTCTCCCGGCGCAGGCCGCACGACGGTTGCGGCCGGCATGGCGCGGTTGCTCGCTGCCAATCGACAGGTGGCCGTGGCGCGCCTGGGCGAAGACGACGCCGCGAAGGCCGACGCCGCGTTCTACGCCGGCGTCTTCGGCGGTCCGGGCCGGCCGGTCGCTCCGCAGGACGCGCGCCCGACGGGCGCTCAAGACGTCTGGGAGGCGCCGGCGGGCGACACCGGCGCCATCGCGCAGGCGACTGGGGCGAACGCCGTGCTGGTCGCTCGCGGCGGCGTCGGCGACGCTGACGTCGCGCTGGCGAAGGCGCTGGGAGAGCAGCTCAAGGGCGTCGTCATAACCGATGTGCCTGCGGGCGGCGCGCAAGACGCCCGGAGCCTGACGGTGCTCGCCGCGCTGCCCGAGGACCGTCTGCTGGCGGCGCCCGCGACGCGTGAGGTGCGCGAGGCGCTGGAGGCGCAGACGCTGGTCGAGGACGGAGCCGACACGGCGCTGGAATGGATCGTCGTCGGGCCCATCGCCTCGGACCCGGCGGCGCCGTACTTCACGCGCTGGGAGCGGAAGGCGGCCGTTATCCGTCACGACAAGACCGACGTGATGCTGGCCGCCCTGGCGACGGACCTAGACTGTCTCATCGTCACGGGCGGCAGCGAGCCGTCGCCGTACGTCCTCGACCGCGTGCGGAACGAGGGACGTGACCTGACGGTGATGGTATCGCCGCTGGACACGCTGGGGACGATGCGCAAGATCGAGACGCTCTACGGCCGCGCGCGCTTCGCCGGAGAGCGCAAGATCGAACGCGCGGCGGAACTGCTGGGGACGCACCTTACCGTCGCCGTCGAAGACTTTACGAAGTAGCGCTGCTACTCGAAACTGGCGGCGGCCTGCAGGGGGCGCGCTATACGCCTTCGGTTTCGGCGGTGGCCGGAGTCGGCGCAGGCTCGGACGCCGGGCTGTCGCCGGAGGCTCGCCCAGGCGAGTCGCCTATGGAGACCACCGGCCGGGGAGAGGCGCGCCGCGACGCCGTCTTTTGCGCTGTAGCGGCGAAAGCCGAGGGCACGCGCCGCTCGGCGCCGCAGTAGGCGCAGACCTGCCAGTTCAGCGACACAAGCTTGCCGCACGATGGGCACGCCTCGCGCAGTGGCGTACGGCAGTGGGGGCAGACGATGTAGTCGTCGCGCACCAGGCGCTTGCAGCCCGAGCAGACAGGCTGATCCTCGACCTCGCGCAGCAAGGCCTCGGAGTCGAGCTGGCGCTCGTAGGCTTCCTTCATAGTGAGGCCCGGTCGCAGAACCAGGTACAGCAGCAACCCCGGCAGATTGAAGACCAGGATGAGGGCGATGGCGACGAAATGCGTGAACTGGTCGTGCGTGCGGGAGCGGATGTCGCGGTAGGCCCACACGGTTGCGCTGAGCCAGAGCAGCGCGATGTACGCGCCGCCGACCACGGCGACCAGTTGCGCCGTTGCTTCCCAGCTTCCGCCGGGCCAGCCAGCCAGGATCACGTCGCGCCTCCCAGCGTGTCCGCCCGCGCGGCGACGGGCGGGGTCGTCGGTGGAGTATAGCACGCATGCCCCGCAGCAGCCCGGCGCTTCCGGGTGGTCCGGACGGTGCGGCCGCGTGCTAGACTGAGCCGCCGGCGGGCCTTGCCGCTCCTCTTTTCGCTCCCTGGACCTGCGCCGTGACAGTGACTGACGCCATCCTCGACCAGTTGAACGACGCCCAGCGTGACGCCGTGACGGCGACGCAGGGGCCGGTGCTTATCGTCGCCGGGCCGGGGTCGGGTAAGACGCGCGTCATCGCCCACAGGATCGCCTACCTCGTCGAGTGCGAGCGCGTCCCGGCGTACCGCATCCTGGCCGTGACGTTCACGAACAAGGCCGCGCGTGAGATGCGCGACCGCGTCGAGGGGCTGCTGGGCGACGCTGCGCGTGACATCGTCCTGGGGACGTTCCACGCCGTTTGCGCGCGCATCCTTCGCGCCGACGGCGAGCGCGCGGGGCTGGCGCGGTCGTTCAACATCTACGATGACGACGACCAGCAGGCTCTGATGAAGCGCGCGATGGCCGACCTTGGCGTCGACCCGCGCCAGTACACGCCCAGAGCCATGCTCTCCATCATCTCCCGCGCGAAGAGCGAGCTGACGACGCCCGAGGAGTTCAAGCGTTCGGCTAGAAGCTACTTCGAGGAGGTCGCGGCGCGGCTGTACGTCCGCTACCAAGAGATGCTGTCCGAGAGCAACGCAGCCGACTTCGACGACCTGATCATGAAGGCCGTGGAGCTGCTGCGTGACAACCCGGACGTCAGAAAGAAGTACCAGGACCGCTTCCTGCATGTCCTCATCGACGAGTTCCAGGACACGAACGTCGCTCAGTACGTGCTGGCGCGCCACCTGGCGGGCGGGCACGGCAACATCTGCGTCGTCGGCGACCCCGACCAGTCCATCTACTCGTGGCGCTCGGCCGACATCCGCAACATCCTGAACTTCGAGCGCGACTACCCGGCGGCGCGGGTGGTGGTGCTGGAGCGGAACTACCGCTCGACTCAGAACATCCTGGAGGCGGCCAAGGCGGTCATCCGCGTCAACCAGAGGCGGAAGGAGAAGAACCTCTGGACCGACCACGGCGCCGGACTCCCGGTCGTTACCCACGAGGCGCTGGACGAAGCCGACGAGGCCGACTACGTGGCTGGCGAGGTCATGAAGCTGACGCAGAGCGGCGAGCGCCAGTTGGGCGACTTCGCCGTCAT